>NZ_JAYGIF010000116.1:0-33163 GCF_034931345.1 Pseudanabaena sp. CCNP1317
AGCACGGTCGCTTACCTAAAAGCATTTTTCGTCTTGGTTTTGATTTTCTGCGTCATATCATCTTTGACATCCATCTCAATTCCGAGGCTTTCTTCAACTCCATTAAATTTTTGTCCTGTACTTAGTACTAATTTATTTAATGCGCCCATACCCAATCGTTCAATTGCTGCTATCTTCTCTTCGGGCAATGCTGGTGAAAACCTAATAGAACCCCGTTTCATTACACCCAATGGAACCGTGACAATCACCTGCGAACCACTAAAAACTCCGCGATCGGTGGTCACTTGTACGCCACTATCATCATAGGCAATCTGCTGCACAAGATGCTTAGTCCGAATATCTAAATCTTTGGATAGAGCCTGTACAAGCTGTATATAACCTTGCGGAAAAACTACATCTGCTCCTGCAAATTCTGAATCTTCCTCAAAACCCTTAATTCCTAAATTCGCAATATCTTCTCCAAATTCACTCTCAATCGCCGAAGATAGAATTGCTCGAAAGCCCTTAAGAGTAATTCCTGTAAGTTCTTCTGAATCAATTATTTGTTGAGCGACATCTGCTAGGGTGGTTTGCTGTAATGATTGAGGAGCCTTTTTTAGATGGTTAACCCTATCCATAAATGCTTGAAAAGCACTGTTTATAAGCAATTCATCAGATTTACTCAGCAGTTGGCTGACATCTTTATAAATCCATTGTGATTCAATATCAGAGATCACTGTCTCGATACCAAATTGTTTGACTAAAGGAGAGAGAGGATTTCCATCAATGGTATGAATCCATGCAGCACCGAGATCCAAAGGAAAACCTAAAGAATTATCTGTCCAAATCCTGCCACCAATGCGATCACGTCCTTCGAGGATAATTACCTGATATCCTTGAGCCTGTAATTTTTGGGCAGCCGTGATACCTGCAATACCTGCACCAATGACAATGATTTGCTGCTTATCTTCGCTATTGTTTGGTGATGGATTGGCTGTGCGATCATCAGAGTTACTAAATGCGCCTCCACAGGCACAAAGCCAACTTGTTGCCCCAACATAGGTCAAGTTGCGAGCCTGAAGTAAAAATTTTCGACGATTATATTTGTCCATAAAAATTTTGATTACCACTTTACTCGAATAGATCAAAGGGCGGCGCATTGCGCCGCCCTTTGATCTATTCAACAGTGACAGATTTGGCGAGATTTCGGGGTTGATCGACATCTAAGCCGCGATGTGCCGCCACATGATAGGACAGCAACTGCAAAGGAATCACAGTAAGAATTGGCGAGAAAATCTCATCAACTACAGGAATCGGCAAAATGTGATCAAACACCTCATGCGCCGCAGGATCGTCGAGCGGTGCAACACCAATCAATTTCGCATCTCTAGCCTTTGCCTCTTGCGAATTTGAGAGAACCTTTTCATATACAGCCCCAGGGGTAGCGATCGCTACGACAGGCACATCTTCATCCAGCAATGCGATCGGTCCATGCTTCATCTCACCTGCGGGATAACCCTCAGCATGAATGTAGCTGATTTCCTTGAGTTTGAGCGCACCTTCGAGGGCGATCGGGAAGTTAATCCCACGACCTAAGAAAATAAAATCCTTAGTATGAGTAAACTGACGGGAAAGATCCTCAATGTAACGCTCTTGGCTTTCAAGAATCCGTTCCATATAGGCGGGGAGTTGCCGCAATCCTTCGATGATTTCTTGCGCTTTCTCTTCAGTTAATGCACCCTTTGCAATACCAAATTCTATGGCTAGTAAATAGAACATCAGCAGTTGAGCAACAAAGGTTTTCGTGGCAGCCACACCAATCTCAATTCCTGCTTGGGTATCAATCACCGCGTCAGAAATTCGTCCAATCGAACTTTCCACACGATTGGTAATACCAAGGCAGCGATCGCCTCTGGATTTGGCAAGTTCCAAAGCGGCTAATGTATCCGCCGTTTCACCCGATTGAGTCACACCGATGACGAGGGTATTCTTCAAGGAAGGAGGTGGCGAATAGCGATATTCCGAAGCATATTGGACGCTAGTCGGAACACCCGCAAGCTGCTCTAGTAAATACTTACCAACTAAAGAAGCGTGCCAACTAGTTCCACAAGCAATAATTTCCACCCGTTCAATCTGGTCGATAAAACCAGTTGGCAAACCTAACTGAATACAATTTGTTTCGCTGATGTAACTGGCTAATCCTGCACGAAACACCCCTGGTTGCTCATAGATTTCCTTAAGCATATAGTGCTTAAAGCCCTGCTTCTCCACCATTGTCGGATTCCAGTTCAGAGTTTGGGGCGCACGACGGAGGCGATCGCCTTTGGCGTTATAGACCTGCACCGATTCTCTAGTTAGTCGCGCAATTTCTCCATTTTCTAAGGGAATCACTGTGCGGGTATAGGCAACCAACGCAGGGGTGTCGGAAGCACAGAAGTTCTCATCTTTACCAATCCCAATCACAAGGGGAGCCTGTTGACGCACAACCACTAATTCGTCGGGATAGTCAGCATGGATAACGGCGATCGCATAGGCTCCTTGCAATTTCCCAACCGTTAGTCGCACAGCTTCAAATAGCACCGAAGGCGACTTGTCAGGAATAATATTGCCTTGTTTCTCTAATTGCGTGAGAAATTCCGCAATCATATGGGGAATCACTTCTGTATCTGTTTCACTGACAAAAATATGACCCAGCGCTTTTAAATCAGTTCGTAGCAGGTGATAGTTCTCTACAATTCCATTTTGGACAACGGCAAGGTTACCCATTGTATTGGTGTGAGGATGGGCGTTATGCTCTTCAGGTTTGCCATGAGTTGCCCAGCGTGTGTGACCAATGCCAATTGGTGCTAGAGGGGCAGTATCGGCATTTAACTTTTCTTCGAGTTGGATGAGCTTACCCTTGGCTCTGACCCGATGCAAACTGCGATCGGCTGGGCGATCAAGTAGGGGAATTGTGGCTACGCCTGCGGAGTCGTAGCCGCGATATTCAAGTTTGCGTAACCCTGAGATTAAAACTTCATTTGCCGAGCGATGTCCGATGTAGCCAACAATTCCACACATAATGCTTAGTTACAAATATCTAAAAATTTTAGTGATTAATTTTTGGTGCTTTGCAGCAAAAATTAATCACTAACAAACTGTCTGTATTTAACCACGCGAAGTTCCTACTAACTAACCTGACACATAGAAAGAAAAAACTCGCTCAGCGAGTTTTTTCTTTCTATGTGTCAGGTGGAAGTTTCTAAGACCCTCACCCCTAGCCCCAAGGGCGAGGGGAACAAGAATTTTCTGGATTTTGCTCCCCCTCTCCTCTCTGGAAGAGGGGGCTGGGGGGTGAGGGCAATCTTCATTCCACGTAACATCAGGTTTTATACGAAATAAGGGGCGCAAAGCGCCCCTTATTTCGTTAATACCCTAAACTTTCGTTATTTTTATCTTTAGGTAGCTCAGAAACATTAGACGGAACTTCACGCTTGGGGCGCAAAGGAGCAGCTTGCAAAAAAATTGATTTCTCAGGACTCTCGCGCACCAGATCTCTTGGTCTCTTTTGCACCGATTGCAGCATCTCGTTATCAAAGGAGCCAGCCGCATTGGTTAATTGTCTTTCTTGGCGTTTGAGTTGTTCAAGCTTTTCATATTGTTGATTCCACTGCTCTTGGGCATATACAGTCCAGCCGTAGATGACAAATAACGAAATTGTGAGTAAAACAGTGGCGGCGATCGAAAGTTTTTGCGTAGTTATCAAAACTCGCAACCACAGAGGTAAAGGAAACGAGTTAGTTCTTGGCAGCCGCTTAACGTTGCGATTATTGGCTGGCTGACGACTCGCTTGCCCTCGTTTGCTCTTGCGATCGAGAGGCTGAGGAGATCTTTGTGGTTCAGGACTTCTCACTCTGCTAGCTGTCATTTTTTTAACTCTTCTTTCACTCAAGATTCACCACTGCTACTTTTAGCACTTTCGGGGAGAAATTACCAAGTAGTTTTGAACATTTTGGGATTTATTTACTTGTCAATAAAAATATTGCTTTGCAAAATATTTATTGACAAATAATTTCAGACTCTAGAATTATAGTGGTCATTGATTTTTTGGCAACAAGAATTTAACAGAAACCCGATCGCCTTCTTTTAAACCAAGTTCTTGGGTCAGCCCAGCCCTCACCTCAATCACGTTATCAGCGATAACACCACCCTCAGGATAAATCGGACAGGGATCGCTTTGGCAAGTCGTCACATTGCGGGCGATCTCTTTCACTTCACCGTCAAGTAAGAAAATAATATCAAGGGGCGAAGGTGTATTTTTCATCCAAAAAGCGGTGGGACGTGCAGGCGTAAAGGGAAATAACATGCCGCGATCGTCAGGTAAAGGGGGACGAAACATTAATCCTCTTTCCTGCTCCTTGAAAGTACTGGCTACCTCTAACTGAATTTCGCGTCCTGCAATGGTTGCTGTGGCAGTAATTGGCAAGTATTGAGCCAGTTCAGAAACTGGTTTGAGTTTAGTTTGAGGTGCAATAGTCTGGGATGTAGGTGATGATATTGTGGGAGTTGCTGACGGAGATGACGGCTTCGGCACTTCCGTAGAAGCAGGCGCACAACCCATTAGGCTGATACTAAGGCTAATACCGAGGCTAACCGTACACAGCTTTATACAAATTATTTGGATCGAACTAGGATTAGGTGTGTCACAATTTCTAGAAGTATCGCCAGTCATATTGCCAGTCATCCTATGTCATATCCTCTACATATCGCATTTATCTGGCACCAACATCAACCTCTCTATAAAAGCGCGATCGCAGGCAAATACCATTTGCCTTGGGTGAGGTTGCATGGCGTAAAAGATTACTTAGATCTGGCGTTGATGTTGTCAAGATATCCAAAACTACATCAAACGATCAATCTAGTGCCATCTCTTATTCTACAACTGCAAGATTATGTTGAGGGGAAAGCATTTGATCCTTATTTAGCACTAACCCTGACCCCTGTAGATACCCTAACGCGATCGCAAAAACATTTCATCGTTGAGCATTTCTTTGATGCCAATCATCAGACGATGATTGAGCCATATCATCGCTATGCCGACTTGTTGGCGCAAAGGCAAGCCTATGGGATCGAGTGGTGTGTTAATAATTGGCTAGCACCTGATTTTAGTGACTTACTGGCTTGGCACAACTTGGCATGGATTGATCCCCTCTTTCGCGAAGCCGATCCTGAAATTGCTGAATGGTACGATCGCGGCAAAGATTTCACCTTAGCTGATCGCCAAAGAATTTATAGCAAGCAGCGTGAGATTATTTCGCGGATTTTGCCTCAGCATCGGCTCATGCAAAAAACTGGACAACTAGAAATCACGACTACGCCTTATACGCATCCGATCATGCCGCTTTTGGCTGACACGCAGGCAGGACGGATCGCCGTGCCGCAAATGTATTTGCCCAATCATCGCTTTCGGCATGAGCCTGATATTGCATTGCATCTCGAAAAAGCCAAGGAAGTCTATCGCCAACACTTTAGCTGCGATCCCAGAGGTTTATGGCCCTCAGAGCAGTCCGTCAGCCCCGCGATCTTGCCCCATGTTTCTAAGCAGGGCTTCTCGTGGCTATGCTCAGATGAAGGCGTATTAGGTTGGAGTCTGGGACATTATTTCCGTCGTGATGAGCGGGGAGCGATTGACGCACCGCACCTGCTCTATCAACCCTATCGCCTTGAAACTATTCACGGGGACTTGGCTATTATTTTTCGTGATCGCCTGCTTTCGGACTTGATTGGCTTTAGCTACGGAGCCTTGTTGCCCCAAGCTGCTAGCGATGACCTATGCGATCGCTTGATGACAATTCAAAGGCAGCAAAATGAATATTTAGCCGAGCATCCTGAAGGTAAGCCTTGGTTAGTGACGATCGCCCTTGATGGCGAAAACTGTTGGGAATTTTATCCTCAAGATGGCAACCCTTTCTTGCAGACGCTGTATGAGAATTTGTCTAACAACGAAAATTTAAAACTGGTAACACCATCGGAATATTTAGACAAATTCCCACCGATCGATAAAATTCCACCGCATCAGTTGCATAGTGGCTCATGGATTGACTCTAGCTTTACGACATGGATTGGTGATCCTGTTAAAAATCGGGCTTGGGAGTTGCTGGCTGAAGCGCGGCATGTCTTGGCAGATCATCATGAAGCGACTCCAGAGAATAATCCTGAAGCATGGGAAAGCCTAATGGCTGCGGAAGGCTCAGATTGGTTTTGGTGGTTTGGTGAAGGGCATAGCTCCAACGATGACGCGATGTTCGATCGCCTATTTCGTGAACATTTGCAGGTAATTTATCGCGCCCTCAATGAGCCTGTCCCCCATGCTTTGCTCTATCCCCTTGAGCCTCACGATGTATCTACTAGCGATCGTCCGACAGGGCTGATTGAGCCGATGATTAATGGTCGCTTTGAAAGTGACGACTGGCAAGGTGCTGGTAAAATCGAAATCAGCGGGGCGCGGGGGGCGATGCACCAAAATACACCTGTCAAGCGTCTATGGTATGGTTACGATCATTTTTATTGCTACTTACGCCTAGAATTTAGTAATCTAGAGAGCGTCTCCCAAAGTAAACTACACTTGTTGTGGTTTTATCCTAGTCGGATTCATCCCAACAGTCCTGTGGAACTTCTTGATATGCCTGACGTATCGCCGCTAAATTATTTATTTCGCCATCATCTAGCGATCGATTTTGCTGATAAGTCAGTCAAACTTCAAGAATCTACAGAAAAATTTCAATGGGAAACTATCGCGACTCATACAAAAATAGGTTTTGAGCAATGTCTAGAAATTGCTATACCTTGGAGCGATTTGGCAGTTAAGCCCCAGTCTGTGGCACGGCTGGTAATCCTGCTCAGCCAAAAAGAGCATTTTCAGATGTCTCTACCCGAATATACGATTATTCCTATTGAAGTACCTTAGTGTTGCGTTATTAAAGAGATAACAGTGGAAAAGCTAGAAAAGACCAGCATTGAGTCTATTGTTGAACAGGCTTTACAAGATGGCTACCTGACTCCTGCGATGGAAGCCGAAGTGGGGCGGATTTGCGATAGCGCGTTTGAGCTATCAGTTGAAGAGTATATGGCTCTTGATCGATTGATGGGTGCATTGCTTACGGGGGAAGTCGTTGCTGTACCTCGCAAGCAATTTATCAACGTCATGGAAGAATTGGTTTTGAGTGAAGCTGTGGCAAGGGTCGCTGAGATCGAAGCCAATACTAATAAAGTTTTGGATTTGGGGGATATTGCCGCCTATGCGCTCAATCGTTTGCCGCCTTTGTACGCCACTACTGAGCAAGGGGCTAATTATCAACGGGACAGAGCGCTTGCTGATCTCCAACATTTGATCGCCCAGCAGGTCAAGGAAGCGATCGATCGCAACCTAGATCGTCCTGAATTCTTCCCCGATCGCTCTACTTTTGGCTCGGTCAACAAAGATTCAGTACTTTCGCAGCTTAGCAATCTCCTCCAAGCCTATGCTCCTGACTTTGAGGAAAAGGCTTAGGCGTTGATTATTTCTTGATTATTTGGTCGAGCGGCTGGATCGGTAAATAGAAATGACAGGGGATATCTGGGGTTAGCAGCAAATCCTAAAATGCCGCGATCGCGATGTTCATAAAGCAATACGTTTTGAGCATCAAATAAAAATGTACCGCCGCGTTGTGTCATATACGATGCATCGGGAACATAGGCGTTCCAATTTCCTAAAACTTCTGCCATATTTCGCAATCGTAAAGTGGCTAGTTCAAAGGGGCGTTGGAATCCGCTACCACCAGCCCATTTAAAGAAAGAACCTTTCAATGCTGGTAATGGAGATGCTTTGATTATTTCTTGATCGCCGATGAGTTGTGGGGCAAGGCGATCACCTCGATAACCGCGAAAAACTTCTTTCAAAGTTCCTTGGCTGCCAATTCCTGCACACATCAGCATCAGATTGACCCAAGCACTTTGACCTGATGATAATAGGGGGAATTTAGTAGTTAGTCCTGAGTAGAGATTTAATTGGCGATGTAGTTCTCCCGTAGCATCGACAAACATCCAATTAGGATCAAAGCCTGTAAATTTACAAAAATATTCTCCCGATTGGCGATCGCCGATGCCAATTGCCCGAACTGCGATTTCTGCTAATTTCAGGCGTTCGATGTCTCTCTGTATCCACCAAATATATTCGAGACTATCAAAATCACCTAGTTGTGGTAAAACTAAAATTAGTTTGCGAAATGCAACTGGACAATTATCAAAAATTGAGGTGACGACACCATCACTTACACGTTGTCGTTGCGCTTGACTAAGAATTTTGTAAATGTTTTGCTGCATGGGATTGTATTGAGATTGCGATCGCAAGAAAAATTATATGATCAATTTAAGAAACATCTTTTGATGTAATCGCATCATCTAATCACAAAATATGTGATGGTAAAGCCAATGAAACCTCCCTTTCATCTTTTAGTGTTTCTTTTTCTGGCAATAATGCCTAGTGCTGCATTTGCTGAGCCAGTCGCTATCAAAACAACTCCAGCTAGTACGAATTACTATCCTTGGATTGTACAACTCTCTCAAAGTCCAATTGATTGGTTTGCAAGTGATGTCAATGCAAAGGTTCAAGGAAAAGCTTATCGAGTTGTCATTCTTCTTGAGGATATTTATAACGTGGTATTTATTGAGCAGGTAACCTTTGGGATGGAAGGCTGTTGCAAAAAAGTAACCAACGCACGCAAGGTTGACCTCAAAACTTTTGTTGCAAAATTTGGCTTCACAGAAGAGATTAATGGATTTTGGTTTATGCGTTGGCTCAGCCCAACATCATTCATCTTCCGCTACAAAGATCGCCTTTTTGTAATGACTGCGATCGATAGTCCCGAAGTTAAGGTTGAACCATATGCTGATGATTAATACCAAAGCACAAAATGGCGTAGCCATTTTGTGCTTTTAAAACCCTTACAGGGTTTGGTTTTTAATTCACAGAAGTGTTGCCACACTTTTGTGAATTGGTATAATGAGTAGCTCACTATACGCATAGCAACGCAAGAGATAGTTAGGACAGATCAAACCCAAAATATGAGTGGCGGCGTGAAGCGCCGCCACTCATATTTTGGGCTCAACTGACTTGAGCCACGCCTTTAGATTAGTTGGTACTGTGGTGAAATGTACATAAATTACTTTAGTATATGGCGATCGCGGTTGGGAGATATTAGCGATCGCTAACTTATTGTCTAGCACCAGCATCTCCGATGTGACTTGTTCGGGTAGCTGATGATGAGATTGTTGATGCTTTAACACTTTGGCATAGATTTCACCTTCAATCTCTAGCTGTTGGGTTTGGTCATAAACTTGAAGATGGAGTTTGAGATTGGTTAATACAGGAACATCCTGATCCGAGAAAATCTCCGCTCCATAGGGCGATATCTGTCGTAATTCTCCCGTAAATATCTCTGTTCCTAAGTGCTTCTCTTCTAAAAAGCGGTAGGTAATCGGAATAGGCGTAGGTAATATTTGCAACGAATCACTGAGAGAGGGAAGTTCGAGATTATAGATGCCACCAATTCCACAAATATCGTAGATTGAAATCGGATGCGATACACCTTTAGGCTCGACCTCCATAGAGCCATTGGTTTTGGCAATTTCCTGTATTTCTGCATAGGTCGTTTCCGAAATTAAGATTTGTCCTCCCACAGTATAGGATTCAATTCTGGCGGTGAGATTGACATGATTGCCAACTACAGCATACTTAGCGCGAGATTGGGAACCGATGTTACCTGCTACGACTTCACCTGTATTGATGCCGATTCCCATTGCGATTTCGGGCAACTGCATTTGAGTGAGTTTCTCATTTACCGATCGCATTGCTAATTGCATGGCGATCGCACTAGCCACAGCCCTTGCAGCATCATCTTCCCGATAAATCGGCGCACCAAATAACACCAGAATTGCATCTCCAATAAACTCATCAATTGTGCCTTGATAAGTGGCGATCGCCTCGGTCATCGTTCCTAAAAACACATTGAGAATTTCCACAACCTTTTCGGGTGGCATCTTCTCAGAAATTGTGGAAAAGCCCCGTAGATCGCACATGAGGATGGTTACTTTGCGGCGATCGCCTCCTAGTTTTAGTCCTTCAGGTGTTTCTAATAAACTTTTAACCACAGCATCGGTCAAATAGCGACTAAAGTAAGTCCGAATTTGCGCCGCCGTGATGGCTAAATAGCTAGTGACAATCACACCGCCACCGAAAAAAGCGATCGCCGCAGGGACAAAGGGCAACCACCAGCCATAGGTTAGTGCGGTCAAGCAAGATGCAAATAGACTGCTTGCTAAGACTAAGATGCTCAGCGATCGCCACATAATCGCCTGAATTTTGCGCTCCTTGATATTGGTATTGCGCCATTGCCAAATCAAAGTGGAGCCAACTAGTGACCAACCAAAAATCCAGAGCCATTCCCAATGCTCTTCCCATGACTGAATTGCAACTCGTCCATCAAGGGTACTACTGAGAATATGGCTCACAATCTGAGCATGTACTTCCACTCCCGATGTCAAAATTCTGGTACTGCCCAGTCCACCGTCAAGGGGAGTGAAGAACCAATCCCTCAAACTTACGGCAGTTACCCCAATCATCACAATGCGATCGCGCAAGAGATCGGGGGCGATTTTTCCTTCTAAAATATCCGCCATTCTTACGGTCTGAAAGCCTTGAAGTGATCGGCGGTAATTAATTATAAATTGATGTCCACCTACATCGATCCGACCGTAACCCCCATCATTATCTCGTAATGGGAATGGATTAAGCGCTTGCTCAAAGGGAACGGTTTGTTCCCCATCTAAGTAGAGTAAGGCTAGCTGCAAACCAAAACTAAGCCCTACTTTCCCATCGGGTAAAAGCAAAGATAGTATTCCTCGCCGAATCCTTCCATCCGTATCAAGGGGAAGATTGACTGCGCCAATTTGCTCGACTTGGGCAAGCGCAGGTGGCGGTTTTATATCTGAAACTGAGAAATTTGATGCAACTAAATCAGGTGCTTTATAAGCGCCAATTAAATTGGGAGTAGTCTTAAATAGCTGTTCTAGTTGTGGATAGCCGACATCATCGGTTTTGTCACGGGCAATATCTAAGCCGATCGCACGGGGCTTTTGCTGCCTTACTTTATCTAATAATTGCGTCAATAAAGCATCACCAATTGGCCATTGGTATTGACGGATATCGGCTTCGTCAATACCAATAATCACAATACGCTGATCCTCTGGCTCAGGCGATCGCCATCGAAAAAACTGATCGAGCATGGCTAATTCGAGTGCTTCAAGCCCCCCAATTAGCCGTAAGCCGATCACCAATAGGGAAATTGTGGGCGCAGCGATCGCAATCCCGCGCCATTTCCATAGGGAGTTTTTTATTCGAGAGCCAATCGTCATTTTAAAAAATATTAGTAGATCTTGGCTTTGCTTTGAGAGATAAGAATGGGCGACGCTTGCGTCGCCTCTTCTTATCTCTCAGAGTTTTTAATAGTTGTTTTTGTTAGGTTTGACAATGCTCTCAGACCTTGCCTCGTTAGTCTTCACAAACGTATGTGGAAGAACCCGATTTAGATTAGCTGACTTTAGCAGTGCGTTCCATTCTCCAACAATCTCAGCATCTTTAGGGGTATCTTGCATGGCTTCGGCTAAAGTTTGCACAGTTTCATACCATAGGCCCTCTTGAGCAAACAGAGCTGCACGCTCTATAGGCTGCGAAGCTTCTTTAAGTTGAGTGACTAAATTCTGTTTAGGTAAAACCCTTCTCATAGTGCCAATTACCTTTAAATCTTGTAAATTTCCAATTCTAGGAACCCTTGAAAACTCCCATGCATAGCTTGTATCAAGTTTTAAACCCTGTACATATTCAGGAAGCTTAAAAGCTATGATGCCAGCCTTACTCTTAAGATAAAAAGTAGCTCTGTAAATTCTTTTACCTTTCGCTAGCTTAATATCATCCTCCCATAATGTGAAGGATACTTCACCATCAAATTCTGGGATCAGGAAATAAATTGTAGGACGTTCTGAAATTGTCAGAGGGACTGGAGAGTTTTTTACTTCCAAGTCTGGCACTAGACCAATTAGACAAAATTTTTCATTAGTACAACCAGCACTACGAGTAATACCAGGGGTTGAGACTATGGGAGTACCAAGATTGGTGGGGGGAACATAACGCACTCTGCGTGACTGGGCTTGGGCTGAAGATGTCAAAAGACTCAATGAAAATGGTAAAGCTACTGTACTTACAGCTAAACAAGAGCAAGCCGATACAGCTAAAATCCTTTTCGGTGAAAATTTGGTCAAAAACATGGTGCGATCGCCTCTAGAAAAGTGATCTTTGTGGGTATGGTATGCAGCTTAGATTGCTACTAGCACACCCACAAGATAGTTTGGTACTAATAAAGATTGCATTTCTTCGCAAAAAGTTGCTAGGGACATTCGACTGAACATTGTTACGAGAGTCAATTTTATTGAAAGTCCGCCGATGGCGGACTTTCAATAAAATTGACTTTTAGGCTGCAATTCTCATTATGAAGCCGATTTTTACAATGAAAATTGCTGACTTTTAGGGCTTCAGCTTTCTCTTTGGCACTGTAAAGCGTATGATAATGCTAATAAAAATTTATTTAAATTGTTGCGAAACTATGGATATCTTGTCATTGGGTTGGTTTGGTGTACTTGGTATGTTTACACTTTCGATCGCTTTTGTCGTCTGGGGACGCAACGGGCTGTAAGAATTAAGAAAGGGGCGCAAAGCGCCCCTTTCTTAATTCTTACCGATTAAAGTAAAAGCTTCCCAATTGAGGGCACTGGTTGTTAAAGAAGTGATTAATAGCTACAAGGCTTATCCAGTAAGAGTTTATGGTAATTGAGTAGCAAAGCCGTAAAAAGCTTACCCAGAAACAATTTGAGAGGCTTATCCCTTTTTAGCAGTCCAGAGCCACGGGGCAAAGCCCCGCCACTCTGTTTTTTATGCACCACCATTGGGGCGAATCAAGACGATGGGAGTCTGTTCCGCAGCATTCCCCGCAGGATTCATTAATAATGCTTGGTTGAGGAGCTTTTCGGAGGCTCCTGAAGTTGCCGCCAACACTTTGACCCGACGCAAATCGTTGACATCGACGATCGCGGCTTCTAGTCCTGTACCTGCTTTGATCTCATCAACCACTGCTTGAGGATCTTTAGGACCCAAAACGATAAATTGATCATAGGGCGGCAAAGTTCCTGTCACATCATCGATCAGTCGTGCCTGATCGCCAGCCAACATATAAAACACCCCAGGCAATCGCAGAAACGCTTTGGCTAAAGCCCCAACAATAAAGGCAAAAGCAACTCGCCAAGCCCCTGACTCATTAATCAATGATTGTAAACCACAAGCCGTGGCGAGGCTGGAAGTACTTTTAAAGTAGTAGCAAAGACGCTTGGCTAACCACTTGGGCTTAATGTCACTGGGATGATAGAAATTGCCTTGCATAATTGCGATCGGGGTTTCGGCGATTGTCACAATATCACCCGCTTGAGCATGACTCATTACATAGCGCTGCATCACCTCTACGGGATTATCTCCCGCCGATAAAATGTGAGTGCGGATGGGCAACACATCTGCGTCGGGTGTGGGTCGCCAACGTTCCCTTTGATTGGCATCAGGAAACTGTAAGGGGATAATGCAATGCTTGACTTTTTCTTCGCGTCCTGCGGGCCCGTAAATTGTGTAATGAACTCTTACCCATACAGTTTTCAGTTCTTCTAAGTTTTTGCCACTCAGGTCAATCTGAATTTCAATCCCTGTACTGTGATTAGGGGAAACAATATATGATTCCCAATAGTCGTCATTTCGACTGGTGACATTAGGATGGCGCGATCGCAACTGTACTTGGCTTTTGATTCCATCAAGGCTGTCACTAGACAATATCGAGATTACAGGATCTACTTCGACTAGGAATACATCCAAATTGCGAGTTTTGTTCGTGGCCGTTAGTATCAATTCCAAACGATAGTGATCAGGCTCATAGGTCAAAAACTGCCAAATTCCACTATCAAATTCTAGTAAGTTGCCTTGACGAGTGGTGTATTGCCACTCAAACAATAACCACAACAGCGCAACTAGACCACCCAAAACCGCGATCGCAATACCCACACCAATCAAAATATTCATAAGCCTTAAATACCTACTTCCTAATCTTTAAGCCCTAAAAGTAATGACCATTTTTTTGAGATGTGGCAAAGCCACACCACAAAAAAATAGTCGCTAACCTCTAATCTCTACTAATAGATTGCTTGAGAGTTTTACAAAGTTCAGCGATCGCATGTAAGCCACCATCAGGCTCTGCCAGTTTCCGCACCATCGCACTACCGACGATCGCCCCATCAGCATTCCAATCGATCACTTGTTTGGCATGTTCAGGTTGCGAGATGCCAAAACCAACGGCGATCGGTTTATCTGTGATTACTCTCAGTTGCTCAATCATCGTCTTGACACCCTTAGCAACTTCAGTACGCACGCCCGTAACACCCGTAGCGCTGACCACATAAATAAAACCCTGTGACTTTGCGGCGATCGCGGCTACGCGATCGGGTGGACTAGTGGGCGCAATTAACAAAATCACTTCAATACCTGCTTTTTGAGCAGGTTCTAATAAAACATGGGATTCTTCAAGAGGTAAGTCGGGAACTACTAGCCCACGCGCTCCTGCTTCATAAATTGTTTGCAAAAACTTTTCTACACCCATATTCAAGATGGGATTGTAGTAGGTAAATAAAATAATTGGCGATCGCAGTTCTGGCGCAACGACTCGGACAACATCTAAAACTTTTTCTAGGGTTGTCCCATTTTGTAAGGCTCTTGTCGCTGCGGCTTGAATTACGGGCCCATCAGCAAGTGGGTCAGAGTAAGGTACACCAAGCTCGATCATGTCCGCACCATTTTGATCCAAGACCCGCAAAGCTTTTGCTGTCGTCTCTAAGCTAGGATCACCAGCCGTAATGAATGGAATAAGAGCAGGTTGCCCTTTAGCTCGCAGTTCTTCAAATCGAGCGGAAACGGATATCATGACGTAAAAATTCCCACAAAATGTAGTCCCGTATTATAGTAGCGCCTCATGGCTACTTGTTACTGATACCAGTTCAAGCCAATAGGACTGAATTCATTGCTTCGCAAAGACTTCAGTCCTATTGGGGTTTGCACTTCCCAGTGCGAATTAGTCCGACTTGTTTGGTGATCGCTTCACCTTGAGAGGTAAATGCTCCCCATGTTTCTACAGCATTTAAAATTTCCTCACGGCGATCGCTGTTGACAATTTCGCAAACACCAGTATCACGTTTACAAATGAACCACTGTTTTAAGGCAACGCGATCGTAGGGATTTTGTGAATTGTTAATTTGAGTAGACATAAGTACCCGCACAGAATAAATACCCAAACCCTTAAGGTTGCACCCTACAGGGGTGCAACCTTAAGGGTTTGGGTTTGTAATTAATCTCTCATGATTTGTGTAAAGTAGCAGCTTGCATCATTTCCCTAAACGTAGTAAAAGAAATCATAGATTTGTTAAGGTTTTGTAAAATATTGCAACCTACTTAAGAGATACTCAATAAATATAAACATTGAAAATGGCGTTAACTATGGCGCAAGTCTTTGGAGAATTTACAGAAGATTTTTCGGAAAGAAGCGAATTTTTGGTTCTTGGATTTTCTCCATCCTCTCTACCAATTCAGCTACGCTGGAAGACAAATGGGCTTTCAGCTGATTTCCTAGGAGACTATGTTAAAAACTTTTTCCCAGGCGATACTAGTGCTGCCTTAAATAAACAAACTGAAGTTCGTCATGCAGTTAGTTTTGTCGCTAATGAATTGCTGGAGAATGCAATGAAATACAGTGATAAAAGTGCAGGACAACCAATTAATTTGGAAGTACATTTGTTCAGTGATCGCCTAATATTTATATCAAAAAATAGTGTTAATCAAGATGCGATCGCTAATTTTCATTCTTACTTACAAAAAATTACCACTGGTGATGTTGGTGAGATGTATATTAACCAAGTTGAAAAAAGTGTTGACATTGATGAATCTGAAAGTTCTGGACTTGGCTATTTGACCATGATTATGGACTATGATGCAGTCCTAGGTTGGAAGTTTGAACAGATTTCTGACAATAATCCCGCCACAATAGTAACAACAATGGTGCAGTTGCCTCTCTAGAGACTTATTTAACAGAAACTATTTACAGAAACTATTTGAGTCTTTTCTAGTTAGTGTTACTAAACGCATTAATCAAATTAATCAAGTTTGTATTAGGAGAATTTCAAAGAATGGAAGTTAAAGGAGATGATTATCGGGTCTGGTATGAACAAGCAGATACAGTTATCTATTGTCAAGGATCTTTACGTCTAGCAGGTACGGAAGAATATGCCCCAATTGTCCAAATTTTAGAAAATGTAATTGGACAAAACCCTAAAAAGATCACTCTAAATCTCTGTCAATTAGAATTTTTAAATAGTTCAGGCATTAATGTTCTATCTAAGTTTGTGATCAAAGTTCGCCAAAAAGAGACTATTAAGATTACTGTACAAGGCTCGGAAAACATACCTTGGCAAGGGAAATCTTTAAAAAACTTGCAAAGATTAATGCCTTCTCTCAATCTGGATTGGATTTAATTAATTGACTTCCTTCAGCATGTTTTTGCTGATTTTGCAGGTGATTTCGTTACGAATAATTCCCAAAAGGCTATTAATCACGGCTGGCGAGACATGCCCAGTGTCCACCTCGCGCCCCGAAACTTGTGATAAAAATGTCAAAATCTGTTTTGGCAAGATTAATGTCATTCCATTTTTGAGATGTAGTTCTAATTTATAAACTCCTGTAACCACAGGATAAGCGCTGTATTGACCTAATCCATTGATAGCCTGTCCACCAACATCAAAATAACTCAATTGTACATATCGATATGTAGGCGGCTGGCTACTATAACTATAAAGCTCTTGCTTAATTAATTCCGAAAGGTCAATACAATTATTAGCCTGTGCGAATGCCAAACATTGCTCTAATGCTCTAGTTAACGGCAACTTATTAATTGCTTCTTCTGATTCCATCTGCAATTCTAGAGCTGATAGGACATCGTTTAGACTGGGGGCAGAGCTAGTTTTAGTGGCTGACATGGGGATTTGCGCTAAATAAATCTATTGCTAAGTAGTTCAGCATAGTTAAAACCCAAAACCAAAGTTAGAGCCATCTGCGTATCGGGCGGCTCTAACTTCTCGGTTTTAAGCTTACTTATGCCTAGTTATAGCTATAGCCACCTGTATCAGGACAAATCAAAACCCAAATAATGTGAGGCGGCGCGAAGCGCCGCCTCACATTATTTGGGTTTTATGTCCTAACAATAATGGCGACAGCTATACTAAGTAAAATTAGGGCATAAAACTCATAAAGTAAAGATGATGCCAATGTGCCCCCTACTGGATGCAGTTTTCACATTGGCACACACTTATGATAATCGGCTAAAATGAACTTCAAAGTTATTCTTGCCTAAAGTCCATGCTCACTTCCGATCGCACTGTTAAACAAGAAAATACATCCGCCGTTATTGATGTAGATGTCCCCAAACGGGGGATGCCCGTTACGATCATTACAGGTTTTTTGGGCAGTGGCAAAACCACTTTACTCAATCACATTTTACAAAACCAACAGGATTTAAAGGTTGCAGTTTTAGTAAATGAGTTTGGGGATATCAACATTGATAGTCAATTATTAGTGTCCATCGATGAAAACATGATGGAACTGAGTAATGGCTGTATCTGCTGCACCATCAATGATGGCTTGGTGGATGCTGTTTACAACGTCCTTGAAAAAAGCGATCGCATTGATTACATGATTGTTGAGACTACAGGTGTGGCTGATCCCTTACCGATCGCGCTCACTTTCTTAGGTACTGAGTTGCAGCATTTGACTCGCCTTGATTCGATTTTGACGGTAGTTGATGCTGAAGCCTTTACCTCTGAGCATTTCAAAAGTGAGGCAGCCTACTCCCAAATTATGTATGGCGACATTATCATTCTCAATAAAACCGATCTAGTTGGCGAAGAAAAGCTGCAAGAACTAGAGGCTTACATTAATAAGACCAAAACTAAAGCTCGGATTTTGCGATCTCAGTTGGGCGTTGTGCCACTGCCATTGATTCTAGATGTCCAGATTGACCAATCAGCGATCTTTACTATTGGGTCGTCCACTCAAGAGGCTGATCATCACGATCATAGCGATCACGCCCATCACGACCACGACCACGCTCATGCCCATGAACACAGCCATGATGCCGATTGCCAAGAGGAGCATCACGATCATGATCATCATCACCATTCTCATCACCTAGATAACGACGGGTTTATCTCAATTTCATTTCAAAGCGATCGCCCCTTTGATCTTGACAAGTTTCAAAACTTTTTAGATAAGCAATTACCGATTGATGTTTTCCGAGCCAAGGGTATTTTGTACTTTGCGAATATTGACAATCGCTACGTCTTTCAACTGAGTGGCAAGCGCTACGAACTCAAAACTGATGATCGTGGTAAAGCTTTAAACAATCAGTTAGTCATTATTGGGCGAAATTTGCACCGCGAAGAACTATTAGCACAGCTTACTGACTGTCTTGTCTAACAGAAAACCAAATTTTTTGTGGTGCGGCTTCGCTGCGCCACAAAAAATTTAGCTCTCTATTTTAACGTGAGTTCGATATAGCCATTTGCGGCGTGCGAAGCACGCCGCAAATGGCGAAAAATGGTAAGAATCGCTTAGCGATTCTTACCATTTTTCGCTGTCGTCGAACTGACGTTATTTTACTGTGCTTCCCTTGTGGGCGCTTTTTTGATTACGCGTGAACAGCTAGGCGATCGCATAGTTGATCGGCTTGAATTACCCCCTCAACGCGATCAACAGGCGCTCCATCTTTAAATAGAACTAATGTTGGCAAAGCATAAACTTTGTACTGTGAGGCGAGATCGGGGTAATTATCAGTATTGATCTTGACAATTTGAACTTTGTCTTTCATCTTTTCACTAACCTTGTCCAAAATCCCTGTCATCAATTGGCAAGGACCGCACCAAGGCGCATAAAAGTCTACCAGAACAGGCAATTCTGAACTTTCTAATAGCTCATCAAAACTACCAAACTGCTTTTTTACTGACATGTAGCGATCACTCCTCTAAAAACTCAATTCTATAACAATTGCCATAAAAGTAGGCGATGCTATTTTTGTCGGCACATAAAACCTAAAAAGACGTGAGTTCGATATAGCCATTTGCGTCGCGCGAAGCACGACGCAAATGACGAAAAATGGTAAGAATCGCTTAGCGATTCTTACCATTTTTCGCTTTCATCGAACTGACGATAAAAAGACAAAGGCGCTGCGAAGCGCCTTTGTCTTTTTAGGTTTTAAATCATCGGTAAAATTTCTCCAAAAACCGATTTATACCTATCGCCATTTTAGTTGAAACCCAAAACCCAAAAGAGAGTTGCAGCTCGGAGCGCTGCAACTCTCTTTTGGGTTTTGGTTAGGTTTAAATTTTTTTTGTCGCAAAGGTTACATCGCTAGGATAAAATTGTCACTGGCTATTACTCAATCTGCAATGATCTCTAGTAACGATTTTCGACCCGGCGTAACAATTGAACTTGATGGCGAAGTCTGGCGTGTAGTTGAATTTTTACACGTAAAGCCAGGCAAAGGTTCGGCATTTGTCCGTACCACCCTAAAAAGCGCTATGACAGGTAAAAACCTAGAAAGAACTTTCAGAGCTGGGGAAATGGTTCCTCAAGCTGTTCTTGAAAAAAGCTCTATGCAGCATACCTATAAAGACGGAGAAGATTATGTCTTTATGGATATGCAAAGCTATGAAGAAGCTAATTTGACTTCGGCTCAGATCGGTAGTCGTGTCAAGTACATCAAAGAAGGCATGGAAGTCAATGTCGTGCGCTGGGGCGATCGCGTAATCGATGTGGAGTTGCCCAATACGGTTGTACTAGAAGTAATTGAAACTGATCCCGGACTAAAGGGTGATACGGCAACGGGTGGTAGCAAAGCTGCTAAGGTGGAAACTGGCGCATCGATCAATGTTCCGCTATTTGTGAATATTGGCGATCGCATTAAGATTGATACTCGGGAAGACACGTATTTGGGGCGTGAAAATTAGGTGGAATTTAGCTTAGATCAAGTACGTGAATTAGTCACGATTCTAAATAAGACGGATATTACCGAACTGACGCTAGAATCAGGTGATGTCCGTCTGAGCATCCGTAAAAGCGAAACTAGAGTTTCGGCAATACCCGTTGCCATGCCAACATCTGCGGTCATCTCCGCCGTAAACTCGCCAGCGATCGAGCACACTGCTACAAGCCCTGTCGTGCATACCACCACAGTTGCTGACTCTCTTCCATCCAAAAAACTTGTTGAGATTACGTCACCGATGGTTGGTACGTTTTATCGTTCTCCAGGTCCTGACGAAGCTCCCTTTGTGGAGATTGGCGATACTGTCAAAAAAGGTCATACAGTTTGCATCATCGAAGCGATGAAGCTAATGAATGAGATCGAATCAGAATCTTCTGGCAAAATCGTCGAAATTTTAGTGGAAAATACTCAACCAGTTGAGTATGGTCAAGTTCTAATGCGAATCGAAGCAAATTAATCCCAAAAAAGATCTGATTTACCGAAATTATCAATCAAATTACCTTCAGGGTGCTTTTTGAAATTAATTTGCAGAACCAAAAAGATGAGTGGCAGCGCTTTGCGTTGCCACTCATCTTTTTGGTTTTATGCCTTAAGCAAAACTTATAACTGTCGCCATTCTGTTAACGCCAGTTCGATATTGCCATTTGCGTCGTGCAAAGCACGACGCAAATGGCAATATCGAACTGGCGTTAAGTTAGAAAGAGGGCTTGGAGACCAAGCCCCAATCTCAGCGTTCCACTTTTGTCGAACTGACGTTCTTGTTAGGACATCAAACCCAAATAGTGTGAGGCGGTGCGAAGCACCGCCTCACACTATTTGGGTTTTGATTTGTACTGATACAGGTGGCTATAGCTATACATTGCTATCAAATTTCAAAAAGTCTTTGAGTTTGGTTTGAAGAACAAAAAAACAGATTTATGATCTGTTTTTTCTATGCCTTCTGATATTTTTAGACCCCACTTAAGAGATATTGCGCTTAATTGTAAATAATTGTTAAGATAATTTCATCAAAAAAGTAACTTATCAAGTAACTTTCAATCTTAATGAGAGAACTATGGAAACCAAATTTGACTTTAGTGGCGATAAACTTTTTACCCCGATCGCTTTTCGTGAAGACTTTAATCAATTTGCGCGTCTAAGTGAAACCCAAGCTTGGTCAATGTTTTTTACAGCAAGTCGTGAAGATAATGCCCTCGGTTTCAGTAGAGCCGTAGGAAGATTTTGGACAGGATTATTAGTCGCGACAGTTGTGGAATCAATTCTCGGCGTTACAATTTTTCATGTATTTTAATTTACTCTCTTACTTCTTAAATCTCTATAGTCACGCTACTAAATGTTTGTAGTTACCCAAACAAATAAAGTTGCGACCCTAGGGGTCGCAACTTTATTTGTTTGGGGCGGCAATTAATTACGTTCATCTACTTATACTGCCTCAAGAAATATGGGGAAGTCTAAGAACCACGTACATTTTTGATCAACCAGTTAAACTTGGCTTCGGCTAATTCTAAGTTACTGAGCATAGACTGACCAAACCCACCTAAATGAGATTCTAAATCATCTAGATCATAGCCATATCCAAGGCGGCTCACAGTACCACGTAGGCGATCAGAAAGGCAAAGGCAGATAGCGCGATAAAGTCGTGACGAAAAATTTGTATCCTGTTGTAGTTTCGACAAAAGTTGCACTCTTGGGATTGACAGTACAATGCTTTCTTCTAGCGATCGCACACTAGCAAGGGGAGGTCGAGTGTCGATAAAAGATACTTCACCAACTATTTCTCCTTCAGAAATTCTGGCAAGCTCTTTATGATCTTGAGACTCAATCGCAACACTAAACGAACCACTCACAACAATGTACAGAGCTTCACTGATCTGACCTTCGCGAATTAATAAGCGATCGGGCGCAATTGTTTCCTTTTTGCCTTTCTGGACAAACCAGTCAAGGTCACTATTATTGAGTTCGCTAAAGAAAAGTAAAATTTTCTTCACTTTTAACCTCTGTAACTGGATAAAACGTAAGAATTCATATTCTTGCAGATTCTTTTGTACAAATAGTAAAGCTAGTTCAAAAATTTATGAAATAGTGACTTTAAGATTTCTAAATATAATACCAACGTCAAAAGTGCGATCGCACTTTAGGGGATAAAGAATCAAATCTAGTAAGGTTCTAAAAAAACAAAGCGGCTAAGCCGCTTTGTTTTTTTGTATGGAGATTTACAAGATCAACATCATTTTTAAAGTTGTTGGTTTTGATAGGTCTCCTTCAAATAGAATTTTGCAATTGGCATGAAGATGACGCGCAATGTGATATAGAGACTCAATCTCATCTAAAGCATCTATTCTGCTCGCAATTTCTTCTAGGGAGAGAGACACATCTGATGCTCTTAAAGCATCAACAAGTTTCTTTTGTAAAGCAAGTACCTTTGCTCCAGCTTTTTTGCCAGCCTCAACACCTGGTTGATGATAAGCATTGATATTCACCAACGAAGCATAAAAGCTCACAGCACGTTCATATAGCGCAATCAATGCGCCAACTGTAAGTTCAGAAACACAAGGGATCGTCACTGTAATTGAGTCCCTACCATTTTCATAGAGAGCGCTACGTGTACCTTGCAAGAACCCTAACAAATAATCGCCCGTGACAACACCTTCTTCTACTTCGGGATGAGGCTTAGCTGAGTCCTGTAAAACTTCGATGAAAGTTGCAAAAAAGTTAGGAACGCCTTCCCGCAGTTGTTGTACATAGGCATGTTGATCCGTAGATCCTTTATTACCGTAAACAGCGATACCCTGATACACCGTATTGCCATCAAGATCATTCTCTTTACCGAGAGATTCCATTACCAGTTGTTGCAGATAGCGACTAAACAACAGGAGCCGATCTTTGTAGGGCAAAACTACCATGTCTTTTTCGCCCTTACCGTTGCCCGTAAAGTACCATGACATCGCGAGAAGAGCCGCTGGGTTTTGGCGAACATCTTCAATGCGAGTGGCTGCATCCATTAAACTTGCACCGCGTAACAATTCACGAATATCAATGCCTTGCAGAGCCGCAGGCAATAAACCAACTGCCGATAGTTCTGAGGTTCGACCACCGATCCAGTCATACATGGGGAACTGATCGAGCCAACCATTAGCGATCGCGTATTTCTCCAACGCACTACCAACACCTGTAATCGCGATCGCCTGTTTCGCAAAATCTAAACCTGCTTGTTTAAAAGCAAACTCGGCTTCTTTCATGCCATTGGCGGCTTCAGGAGTACCGCCAGACTTAGAAATTACCAATACTAATGTGGTGCTGAGGCGATCGCCTAATAGGTCAAGCACTAAGTCGATCCCATCGGGATCGGAGTTGTCGATGAAACTGATTTTAAGGGGAACATCCGCCTTCGCAAAGCATTGGGCGACAAATTGGGGGCCTAATGCTGAACCACCGATACCAATTGACAGAATATCCGTAAACTTTGCAGCCTGTGGTGGGTGGATGCTGCCTTCATGAACCTTCTTGGTAAAGTCTTCGATGCGATCAAGAGTCTCAGTGATATCTTGACTTAATGCTTCTGTGGGGGCAATCTCAGGCGAGCGCAGCCAGTAATGTCCGACCATACGTTGCTCATCGGGATTGGCGATCGCACCTGACTCTAATGCTTTCATATCTGCGAAAGCTTTGACAAACTTAGGTTGTATCTCTGTCACAAAGTCTGGCGTAAACCTGATCCGACTGATATCTACGTAAAGACCTAACTCTGAATGGTAGTACAGCCAGTCTTGATAACGTTGCCACAGTTCCACAGCCGAACTCATACGAACCTCACTTTGCTCTTTGTGAATAGCTTAAATGTGCATACCTTAAGGTTTGTGCGACTTAATCAAGACTCAATTTTTTGTGGCGAAGCCACGCCACAAAAAATTGAGTCTTGATTTTACTGCGCGTCTTTAAGGAGATGCACAGTCCCAATCGTAAGTGATAAATAGCAACCTTGTTTGATGTTATTTCTACAGATTGCGATCGCCTAGGATTTTTAGATTTATTGTTTTAAGCGCTATAGGCGATAAAAACGCCAAAATCGGTTATTAAGTCTACGTTAAGAAGTGCATCAAAGTTGGTTTGCTAACACCTGCAAAGTGTTATGGTGATCTCATAGCCAAATCAGCTATTCGGCGCAGTGGGGTAATTAAAAACAAGATTGCGCGTGTCAATTTTATTAACTGATTTGGAACTCAGAAGCGAGGTCATAGAGATGAAACTTGTAATTCAAGGCAAGAATATTGAAGTCACGGAAGCCATCCGCGAATATGTTGAGCAAAAGATCGACAAAGCGGTGAGCCATTTCCAAGCATTAACCACAGAGGTAGATGTGCATCTATCTGTGGCTCGCAATCCTCGCATTGCTTCGAGCCAATCGGCTGAGGTAACTGTCTATGCAAACGGATCTGTGATCCGTGCCGAGGAAAAGAGCGAGAATTTGTATGCAAGTATCGACCTAGTTGCTGACAAAATTGCTCGTAAGTTGCGGAAATTTAAAGAACGCAAGAGCGATCGCGCTGCTGCGAAAACTAGTATCGCTGTTATTGAGCAACCACCAGTGCCTCTGCCAAACGACAATCGTGTGGTTGAGTTGCCTACTCAAGTGGTGCGAAATAAATACTTCGCTATGCCTGCTTTGTCTGTGGATGAGGCTCTGGAACGGTTGGAGTTAATTGATCATGATTTCTATGTTTTTCGCAATGCTGATACGGGGGAAATCAATGTGGTTTATGAACGTAATCATGGCGGTTATGGTGTGATCCAGCCCCATGATGTCAAGAAACATTAGCCACAGCTTGTAGGAGAGAGCGCTTTGCGCTCTTCTATCTTCTAAAAAAAGGAAGGGCGCAAAGCGCCCTTCCTTTTTTTAGGTTTAAATTTGCTACGCTATAAGGATAAGGGATGTGCAGTAAAATAAAGAGCCGATTTCTGTTGCCTCGGCAACAGAAATCGGGTTCTTTATTTAAAGCACAAAGCCCTAAAGCAAATTCTTGCTCAGTTTCATTTTTTTCATTTGTTATTTTTTATCTCAGGGCAGACATGACTGTTAAGTACGGCGAACAAGCGATCGCAGAAGCAACCCTCACTACTTTTCCGAACCCACGCATCGGCAGAGATTACAACATTCAGATTACCCTTCCTGAATTTACGAGTAAATGTCCATTCTCAGGCTATCCCGACTTTGCCACAATCTATATTTCCTATACACCTAACCTTGTGCTGGTGGAACTCAAGGCAATTAAGCTGTATATCAATAGCTACCGCGATCTCTTTATTTCCCATGAAGAGGCGGTCAATCAAATTCTGGATGATTTTGTAAAGGCTGGAGATCCCCTCAGAATTAATGTCAAAGGTGATTTTACGCCTCGTGGGAATGTGCATACAGTGGTGGAAGTAAATTATTCCAAACCTCAAGAAACCATCTAGCCCTAAGAAACAATCTAGCTTTAGATGCGTCACATTGATATGAGGGCAGTTGATTCATGAAAATTCAAAAAAAATACCAATCATCGGCTAATGCTGAAATCAATCTAACTGCTTTGTTAGATGTGGTGTTTTCAATTCTGGCGTTTTTTATCTTGTTGTCAGCCGCCTTGACTGTGCCAAGTCGGGTTGGTATTGATTTACCAATTAGCGATCGCAGCAGTCAGGGTGACACAAACGCAGGCGATCTTCAGCCAGCAGATGTTTTCATCATCACTCTTGATCCTGCAGGACAAATGTTAAAGGATGGAAAATTGATTCCACCTCAACAGTTAGCTCAGGAGATCAATGGTTTCCTAGGCTCCTCTACACGAGGTATGGTCGTACTGAGTGCCGATGATTCAACTGTCTCCTATCAAATTGTCATTAGCCGTCTGGCAGAGTTAAGGGCTATTGCGGGTAATCGAGTGGCGATCGCCACGTCCCGATCTTGATGCAAGTGCTTTGCTTAGTAAATTTATACTTACAAAATACTTAACACAAAACCATGTTGCCGACTGAACCGAAGAGTGAAATAACTGTAATTCAAACAGAGCAACCCATGTTGAACTCTAAAAATACAGTTGTGGCAAATAATCCGATGCGTCAATTTGCGAATAAAGTAGGCGGTCTAATCATGAAGTACCCATTTGGGGTACTTGTGTTGAGTTCTCTCGGCATCCATGCAGCCTTTGCCTTGGTCGCACCAAATCCACTCAAAAAACCAGAACCTCGTGAAGTTGTCGTCTCAACGCTTCCAGTAGTCAAGTTACCTCCCAAGACATTAACTACTAACTCAAAGACAAATAAATCACTCATTGATAATTTATTTGTCAAATCTGCACCCAAAACTAACTCACCCCTGAATCCATTTCCCGATATATCTAGCAGTAGCCCATTAACTACCTTAGACTTAGATAGCTTCAGTAATTTTGAGGATTTACCACCAGTTGCTGATCCGTTTTCAGTTCCTCCATTACCCGACGACATTGATAAACCACAGTTTGTAAAACCGAAAAGTCCTGTACCGACACCACCCAAAAATCCCCCTACTCAGCCGCGCTTTAACCAGTCTGAGCAGATTGATAACACTAGCCCGCCGCCTGTTAAGCAAACAGATAATATCAAGCCTGAGTATCAAAATGGTGGTCTTAAAAAGGATGTAACCTCACCTCCTGCGACAACTAAAAAATCTGCCAATGGTGAAGATGCCAATAGCACAAGAAATTTACAAGGAGCCGTAGCTGCTAACTCTTCTAATAGCGATCGCCCTGAAAAAGAAATTGGTAATATTTCGGCACTCTATACTACTGACAAGCAAATCATTGATTTATTGTCTAAAAATTTAATTAGGAATACTCAAATTGCCCCTGCGGATGCCTTGATATCTAATCCTGATCTCAATCGAGAAAAAGGTGTGACTTGGATTCCTCCAAAAGTAGCTAATACTTCTGGGAAAAGTGGCTCCGTCACATTTATGTGGCTTGTTGATCCTAGTGGTGAAGTCCAAACTAGGTTTTTAAAGTCTAGTGGGATTAAGGAGTTAGATGATATTGCTAGAGAAACGGTTAAAGACTACAAATTTAAACCAATTGAAGATCCTCAAAGTGGTAAGTATCGTCTTGTGACAGCTAAATATGATTTTCCTTAGAAGGCAGCACTTTGAGCCGTCCTCAAAAAAAAGAAAAGGTGACGCAAAGCGACACCTTCTGTAACAATAAATAGTAATGGCGGTGCGAAGCGCCGCCATTACTATTTTTCAAGCCTTGCTTAGGGATAGATAATCGGAAAATCTTGCACATAATTGCCATCACAGGCATATTTAGCACGATATTCTTGTAAAACCATGCGATCGCCTTCTAATTTATAAAGAGCCGATGAGCCACAATCACCAACCCCTCGAAACTTGGTGAAATTGGTTAAAGTCTGCGATCGCACATTAAATCTTGGCAAACCAGCGATCGAGCGATCGGTAATCCGTTTAGGCTTTTCGCCTTCTTTTGGCTCTTGGAAACTATCAAATTCGAGAGGGATCGCACGGGGGGTTGGAGACTCATCGATCCATAGAACATATTCAAAGTTACCTTGATAAGCAGCTAGGAAACACTGAATTTGGACTAAATACTTTTTATCAGAGATTTTGAATGCCTTTGAACCCATGCCATTTTTTCCATCTTCGGCACGGAAGTTATCCTTGCAAACCCCCAAACTTTCACGGTTTTGGAGTACATATTGCAACGGATCAGAAGGGGGATTTGTTGCCGAAGAGTTAGATTTGTTAGATCTTGTAAGATATCGTAGTAACTTTTCTTCTGTTAATTTTTGATTCGGAAAAGTCACCCGTAATACAGGTTCAGGATTTTGAGTGGTAGGTGATTCGAGAGTATATATATATCCTTCATTGTTAAACTCGATTGCCCCATCTTTTTGAGGATTATAATTGGTTGCTTCTAAGTCCAAACCACCGCTACCATCTTTATTGCGGCTGATGTAATAGCGTGGGCGATTAGGTTCCTTAGAGTCGGCACAAATATAAACGCGATAATTGGAGGTTTCTCCGTAGGCATAAATCACTCTTGTTTTGCCACAGATGATATCGCCTTCAAGTTCTTTGATGTCGCCAATGCCGATCGCTTTTGTGGAGGCTTTTGAGGAGGCAGCAACAGGCTTTTGGGGATTCGCATCAGGAGATGGAGTCACTGTTTTAGAAGTGTTTGTTGTGGTGATTGTGGTTGTGGACTGCGAACTATTGGGGGATGGGGCTAATGAGTTTGGGGTTTCCTGATTGGTACATCCCAAAAATATCAGACTAACCATTGCTGCCGTTAAGCCAAGTCGATTTTGCAACATGAATCCTTCTCCTGATAATTGCTCTCTAGTATAGCGATCGCTACTTTACAGCGCTTTGCGCTGACATAAACCCCAGAAATATTTTTGAAAGCGGTGCAAAGCGACGCTTTCAAAAATACTTCTGTAATACATAAAGCTTCAATAAACTGTATCGCGATTTTGATGTAGATAAGATAAAAAACGCAAACCCTGACTATGATTGTTTTTTCATTTTGCAAAGCCCTACGGTTTAAGACATAAAACCTTATAGAGAGTTCCGATCATTTTTGTAATGAATTGCCGCACTCCGTGAGGCAATTCATTACTTCTTTTCTATGCAATTCTAGCTGTCCCACGTAATTGCTTGGCATACCATTGGGAAACTGGATCTAATCCTGCTAGTTGACTAATCTCAATTCCATTATGTCCATGCTCTTTTCCTGAACTATGAATATATTCATCATTACCGATATAGATACCAACATGAGTTGCCTTTGTCGGATTCCCGAAAAAGATTAAATCACCGATTTGCATTTCCTCTAAAGTTACTGCTTCTGCAAATGCTTCTTGTTGATAAGCATCACGCGGAATCGAAATACCAACCGAAGCAAAAGCTGCTTGCATCAATCCTGAACAATCATAATTGGGGGCAACTGTCCCACCCCACAAATACTCATTGGGTGTTGCCATTGCTTGTCGGATAAAAGTGATGACATCGGGAAGGCGATCGCGTATTTCGCTAGCACTTAAAGCGGGCGGTAAATTATCGATAAAACTTTGGCGATCGCTTAGTTCTAACTTCTCAACATCTTGACGATCAAGTAAGCCCGTATAGTTATCTTCTAGTAATTGAATTTTTAGAAAACTTGGCTCAGATGATAGTACTTCTAGATATCTACCCTTTGCCATCTGCGTCGCAAGGCGATCGAGTTGGGGTGAATCATAAATATTAATATCAGCCAAACTGCGATAAATCATAACTAGATCCCAAGGGTATGTCTCAAAGCTTGATCAATTTCAGTCGTTGGCAGTGAGCCGATTACATTGTGAATTGCGGAAGTCGTGATCGTTGTCAGGTTATCGGTCATTACCACTGAGTCAGTGAGCAAACCTGATTGTTTTCCTGCGATCGTGTTCAACATTACCAAGACTCGACTAGGATGAATACTCCTGATCATCCGACTCGTAATCATCGCCACCACTATTTGTGGCAGTCCTGTTTGCAAGTTATCAGCTTGGACAATTATTGCTGGTCTTGTTTTAGCTGTAGTCAAATTTGAGTTGGGGAAAACTACAAGAACAACATCTCCACGTTTAATGTTTTTTGGCGGCATCGTAATTATCGTAAATACTCATTTCGGGGCTATCCCACTCTTCAGCAAAAGTAAATAAACTAGCTCTTAATATCTGTGCGTCGGCTCTATTAATGCCAAGGGATTCTAAATTAATCTCATCTGACTTTAGAAATGTAACGATAACTTTTGTGCCTTCGGGTATGCCTGTGGGTAGATCGGTGATCTTGATCTGTCCATTACGGTAGAGACCTTCAAAACTGGTGAGCATAGCGAACTATTCCATGATTTTGGAGCGACGTTATCTCTTAAGATACCAAAAAGAGAGGCGGCGCTTCGCGCCGCCTCTCTTTTTGGTATCTTAAAACAATTAGTACGAACTACGGGTTGCATTATCATACTTTGCTGCTAGTATGTGTGCATCAAAATTGAAAACTTATAAAGTGAGCTAGCAATAGCCGTGACCGTGCAGCTTCCCCCCCTTCCCGAAATTCATCACCCTAAGATTCAGGCGCTTTTCCAGAAGAGCGATCGCGAACTCGTGACGCTATTTCAAAGACATCCTGAAGAGGGTCAATATTTTGCAGCGATTTTTTGTCGCTATGGACAGGTGCTATATACCTTAATCGGTACAGCAACGCGATCTCCAGTGCAGTCAGACTACTTATTTGTAAAGACTTGGGAATATATCTACCACGAGATGCGAGTGCTAGACTTGCGGGCTAACAAACCGCATCTATCTTTGCAAAGTTGGCTGATTAATATTGCCGCGATGATGATCAATCGTGCCGAAGTCCCACCCGTTGAAGACATTCAATATTCTCTCAAAGATACACCGCCCGTATTTTGGTGCTACCTTAATCAAGCGTTAAATCAAATGGCTGGTAACCTACGTCTGATACTATTGTTGTCTCAAACTTTTCAATGGAGCCATACGCGCATCGCAGCTTACTTACATGCTGAAGGCGAAAACATCTCTGCTAGTGATGTTAAGCAGCTTCTAGTCAAGGCTTATCACGCCTTAGAAGAGGCCCTTCCCGAAGATATCCGAGACATTTACCTAGCTCAAAACGCTGTTACTGCCTGAGGTAAAGATTATTATGCAAACATTGAGTCCCACCATCTCTCCAACGATTTCTAAAACAAGCAACCAAAGAGTCACTAATTCAGAGACTGATCTTTTGCCTGCGATCGCTCAGTCTTCAGGCTTGCAAACAGCGTTGGCTGGTTTGGATGCGAGCCTCAATGATGAGCTAGATCGTTATCGCCATTGGCAAGCCAATGGTCAGACTATTTCCTACCTCAATCCCTTTAGACCCCGTGCTGTCTCGACTCAATCGATTTGGACTTCACCAAGTTTATCCGATGCACTCTCCCCGATCGCTCCAATTGTTGATCCAACGACTAATGGCGATCGACGGACGATCCAAATGCCTGTAATGCCACCTATAGGCTCAGGAGCATCTACAAATTCATCAATCAATATATCTACTGCTGAGTTACATAACTTCCAAGGGCTAGAAGCTCTCCAGAGTCTTGAGAATTTGTATGATGCTGGTGTAGAGCCAGATTTACCCTATGCTCAAGACATGAATGGCTATGGTGAAGCCACGAGCGGTAGTCTGAATTCGCCGACAATGGCAAAAATACCTACCCCTGACGATGATGACATTCTCCAAAGTTTTGCCAATGATTATGCAGATCACTATCAGGAATCCGTTGATCAAGAGTCTGCTTATCCGATTCCTAATGCACCACCTGAAAAGAGTGCCTTACGCAGTTTAATGAATCCCGTGGGGATTATTTCACTGTTGTTATTGCTCTGCTCTAGTGCCGCGATCGGCTATCTGATGGTTGACCCATCGGGTGTAATGAAGATTTTTAAACCTGAAACAAAACCAAAAGCAGCTCAAACCGATGGCAAAAATGCAGATTTAGGCAGCGATATTAACTTGCAAAATCAGCAGAAAGCCAATGATACAGGCATATCTTTTGTCCCTTTTGCTGGCGATAAGCCTGAATTAGCTAGCAAAGCCCCAGCCAATCCTGCGATCGCTCCCAAAAATCCCTTAGCTAACCCATCAACGAAGCCATCAAGTTTGTTCGCTCCAAATAGTGCCTTTGTGCCAACTACACCCTTGCGAACCGTGCCGTCAACTTCGTTACCGCCCATTTCCGTTGCGCCACTACCACCCGCATTAGCTCCAGCACCCGTAGAACGTAGCTATACTCCACCTGTAAGTAGAAGGAATTACGAATCGGCTCCTGCTCCTGCAAGATCCTCTAGAGCGCCTGCTCCACGACCTGCGACTAGTAGGGCTACTCCTGCTCCTGCTCCTGCTCCTAGTACAGCTAGAGCAACTTCTCCAACATCTGCCACAGCACCTACCCCAACATCCGTAAGTCGTGCTAACACAAATTCTGTCGCGCCCACGACTGTGTATGTTACCCCACGCCCAAATACTGCGGTCAAGTATGCTGCTCCCATATCATCGGCTCCAGCCCCCGCAGTTTCCGCACCAGTTAGTAGCTATCGTGTAGTTGTGGAAAATAGCTATGCAGCTAGCGCTCAGCAAATTGAACGGGATGCTTATGTGCGCCCTAGTGACGGACGAGTGCAGATTGGCTCTTATCGAGATCCTAATGCGGCTCAGCAACGGATTGAGCAGTTGCGTCGTCAAGGTATTCCAGCCAGAATTGAATAAGAATTGATAGATGGTGTAGCCGAATATCTGCGCCGTCTATCAAGGAGAAGTTACTAGCGAAACGCAAAAATATATGCACTTTTTTTTCGATGCGATCGCCTGTGGTTTGTTGGCAGCCTTAACTTGGATAGGGCTGGTCTGGATGTCGCCTAATCGCCCAATTGAGTCTGGAAAAGCTTGGGTGCAGGGGGGGGGACTGGTAGCGATCGCCAATATTTTTGTGTGGATTGCACTGGTAGGCTTAAACTTGCGATGGGTTCCCCTATGGGCAATTTGCTTTTTAATAATTAATACGGCGATCGCCAGTTTAGTATTTCCGCTTTGTGAAGGGATTAAAATTCCGCGTATTTGGGCTGTGGTAATTCATCCTCTAGTGATCGCGGGGATGGGGGTTTTGCTAGGTGGTGCAGTAGGTTTTTTATAGTTGTCTTGTCCCGCTTGTCATAAAAACAAAGAAGAGAATGGCTGCTTCGCGCCGCCATTCTCTTCTTTGTAAGACAGCTCTTAGTACAGGACAAAAAGTTGCAAAAGTAGACAGGAAGGGGTTTTATAAAAGATAACCACATCACAAATAAAACCCCTATGAAAGAGATTAGCGTATTTTGCGAAAAGTTACATGAACATCTGC
>NZ_JAYGIF010000117.1:0-32653 GCF_034931345.1 Pseudanabaena sp. CCNP1317
CATTAATTCTTGTTTCTGTTGCTTTTTCTTCTTTTAATTGATGCAAATCTCTCCATTCTTAACTTAACGATCTGTTTTTGCTTGGATTTCGTTTCTCTTTCCCATCTCGTGAATAATACAGGCTAGAATCTACACGAATTACTTTATCTCTTACAGATAACCAAAATGCAAGCCCAGAGATAGTTATATTACCAAATGCAGCTATCCAAGGAGCAAAGCTATTTACACATTGCCATGTGTTACAACTTTCCATATTCATTCAATATTTATTTTTTGTCTGTAAAGTTTGATTATATCCAGTTGTCTTGATTGATAGCAACAATTTCTAAGCTGCAATCTGTTGATAATCGATCTCTGGAATACCCACCCATTCCTTAGCGTGTTCAATTGTCATACTGCAAAGCTGACCATCCTCATCTAAATCCAATAAAGTATTCTCATCTAAATCTCGCGTTTCCGCAGGTGTTTTCTGAAAAAAGACGATGTACAGAGTGTCAGCATCTGCAAAATATCTTATTTTCATGCTTTTGTCTTTTAAATTTTGGCAATTCATTAAAACGCCTTTACTAACCCTGCTTGCTTTAAAACAGCATTAGCCGTATGTCGAGACTTGATCGCTTTATCGACAACAAACCTCCGTTCGGTAATTGGGCTATACCAAATCTCATGATCCCCCTTCCCATGACGCTCAAAGTAGCAACTTGCCTCTAGAAGCAGTTTCTTTAATTCGGGAGTAAAGGAACTTGCCATACTTTAAGCCACCTGAATTAATTCTTGCCGATGAGTTACTAATTCAAACGAGATCACCTTCCGTTGATCATCAATAGCCATGTGATGATTAGCGGCAAGTAATTCGGGAATCATCTGCTTGAGCTTATTAGTCAGCCGATCGAGGTTATCAGCTTCCGTCACCAAGCCAAGAATATCTGGACTCTCAGCAACCCAGACCTGAGCCTCTTGATCCCAAAACGCCTCAATTTTGTAATGACTAGTCATGCACAACAACCGATTAACTTAGTTTTTATTATAGCTATTGATGAAGACGCGATCGCCTTACTCATAAGCCCGTCAACAAGCAATCAAGTGATTTTTCCAAAGAAATGAATAGGCGATCGCCTTGTATATTTCTTTGGATGACGTTAAATAGCTAATATCTAAGTAAAATAGGTAACAAATTAAAAATCTAAAGGTGTCAATTATGACCCAAGCATTACACACCGCCATTGAGTCAGTTAACGCGCTGAGTCTAGAAGAAAAACACCAACTCTGGTTAATTCTTGACGAAGCGATCGCCCAAGCTGAAGAACAAGACTGGTTAGAAGACGACGAAACTGTTGAAGAAATTCAGCAAGTGCGCGAGGAATATCGAAAAGGTGAATACATCACATTTCATCAGTATCTTGCTCAGAACTAGTCATGACTTACACAATCATCGTCACCAAGTCTATCCAAAAAGATCTGGACAATCTTCCTAATGACATAAAATCTAGAGTTTACAGCTAGATATCACAACTATCTGAAGATCCGCGTCCTGATGGCGTAACCAAGTTAAAAGGTTATGAAAATGAATATCGGATTAGAATCGGTGATTATCGAATTCGTTATGAAATTCTTGATAAAGATGAAACTATTTTGTTGCTGCAATGTAAACATAGACGAGAAGTTTACAAAAATCGTTAAATAGCGATCGCCACACTCATAACCCTGTCAGCAAGCAATCAAGCGATTTTACCCGTGAAATGAATAGGCGATCGCCTTTTGTCAATCTCTGATTTTGAGCAATCTCTAAAAGCACCTGATAGAGAATAATTTCAGGAGATTCTTTGATATCATCACCAAAATAAGTCTCAATCATCTCAATTCGCTAAGCTGCATCTGATTGAGACAAAGCATTTCGTACAAGCCTGACCAAATCATAAAATCTGCATCATCTCCTAAAACACCTTGAGAGAATCTCTCTTGAAAATCTTCAGAGGTCATTTGGTATTTCTGTTCAAATTCTTTTAGATCCAATCGCAAGTTTAAGCTCCCTTTCTGTAATTCTGCAATTTGATAGGAAATAATATTCCTTGCAAACATCTCAGTATCTTGTACCTGACTTAAAATTTTTCTAAGTCTTTGTTCTGTTTGCGGTTGAACAGATAGATGAAAGTCAATCATAGGTTTTTTGTTTTTGAAATCAGGATGATAAACTTTATTTTAAACTTTAAGATAACGCATAAACCGCGATCGCTAAGCCACGGCAAACTCAGTTAACTTCCGAGTCTCAGGATCATGAAAAGCCAAAACAATATCAGACTTAGGGATACCTTCCGTTAACAACTCATTAGCAATCCCCTCCTCAGTCCAATCATCCTCAATATAAATCTTTTGATTCTTAATACGGATATGCACCTGAATATTCCTATATTTCCTCTCCCCTTGCCAACCCATTAAAAACCAAAAATACTGATCGTGAACATCATCAAAAACTAGACAACTCTCTCTTTCTCTAATATTAGAATTAGTAGCCCAGCTATGATACTCAGTCAAGATCTTTTTGATGACATCACGATACTTATCTAATCTATCCATTGTAAGATTTCCTCCTGCATTGTATTCACAACCAACAACTAACCTCAACCACAATTTTTTTGCCCTGTCGTTCGGCAGCGATCGGCTTTTCAGCAGCCAAATCAGCAAACAAATCCACATCTTTATAGCGAATCAGATAAGGATCAGCCGTGATCATCCAGCCATCTTTGATAAGAGCATTTTTAACTGCTTCATGATAAATGTCTTTGGCTGGCATAGCAATAAAAGCAAGAAAAGATGGTAAACAAGCTCAATCCAATCCCATTATAGATACTTGTTACAGCAATTTGTGAGGTGCGATCGCTATACCTATACACAAATCAGCAAGCAATCAAGCGATCGCACATATGCATAGAACAAAAGTCGCCTTAGCTGACGTACTGTAAGAGGTAAATGTAATGCCAATGTACGGAAACACGCACCCTTTAGCGAGGTAGAACCGATCCCGTTTAAAAGCCTTACGCTCTAAGATATTCACAGACGTTGAAACTACAGGAGGTAACTGGCGATGCAACCAACTAATCCCAATCAATTTACCGAAAAAGCATGGGCAGCGATCGCAAGGACACCCGATGTGGTGAAAGCGGCTCAGCAGCAGCAAATTGAACCCGAACATTTACTCAAGGCTCTCCTAGAAGAAGAAGGGCTAGCAGCTAGTATCTTTAGTAAAGTGGGGATCAATATTCAAAAATTGCGCGATCGCACTGATGAATTTATTAACCGTCAGCCCAAAGTATCAAGTTCTAATAGCTCTGTATATTTGGGCAAAAATTTAGAAGTATTGTTTGATCGTGCTGAAAAGGAACGTAAAAGTTTTGGCGATGATTTTATCTCGATTGAACATATCCTCTTGCCCTACTGCAAAGACGATCGCTTCGGCAAACCTCTCTATCAGGAAATGGGACTCGATGAGGCAAAACTCCGTAATGTGATTCAGCAAGTAAGAGGCAACCAAAAAGTGACCGATCAAACCCCCGAAAATAAATATGAAGCGCTTACAAAATATGGGCGTGATCTCACAGAATTAGCCCGTGAAGGCAAACTCGATCCCGTGATTGGACGCGATGACGAAATCCGCCGCACGATTCAGATTTTGTCACGACGCACCAAAAACAATCCCGTTCTCATTGGTGAACCAGGGGTGGGTAAAACAGCGATCGCTGAAGGTTTGGCGCAACGCATTCTCAGTGGTGATGTACCTGAATCACTGCAAGGTCGTAAGTTAATCGCTCTGGATATGGGCGGACTGATTGCAGGGGCAAAATATCGTGGTGAATTTGAAGAAAGACTAAAAGCCGTTCTGAAGGAAGTTACAGAATCAAGCGGTCAATTCATTCTCTTTATCGATGAAATCCATACCGTCGTTGGTGCGGGAGCCACACAGGGAGCCATGGATGCAGGTAACTTGCTGAAGCCAATGCTAGCTCGCGGTGAGTTGCGCTGTATTGGTGCAACGACATTGGATGAATATCGTAAATATATTGAGAAAGATGCCGCCCTTGAGCGCCGTTTCCAACAGGTTTATATTGATCAACCCAATGTCGAAGATACAATCTCAATTTTGCGTGGTTTGCGCGATCGCTACGAGTTACATCATGGCGTAAAAATTTCTGACAATGCGTTGGTAGCAGCCGCAACGCTTTCTAATCGCTATATTAGCGATCGCTTCTTGCCAGACAAAGCGATCGATCTCGTTGATGAAGCCGCCGCTAAGCTAAAAATGGAAATCACCTCTCAACCCGAAGCCCTTGATGAAATTAATCGCAAGGTGATTCAGCTTGAAATGGAATGTCTCTCACTCAAAAAAGAAAATGATCGTGAGTCTTTAGATCGTCTAGAAAAACTGAACAAAGAACTAGGAGACTTAAAGGAAGAGCAAACCACCCTCAAGGCACAATGGGAAGCGGAGAAACAGGTGATCGATAATATTCGCAAACTCAAGGAATCCATTGAGCATGTGAATGTGGAAATCCAACAAGCTGAGCGTGACTACGATCTGAATAAAGCTGCGGAACTCAAATATGGCAAGCTTACTGATTTACAGCGCCAATTAGAAGTTGCTGAGGTCAATCTTGAAGAAGCGAAAACTTCAGGGCGATCGCTATTGCGTCAAGAAGTTACAGAAGAAGACATTGCGGAGATTATCTCGAAATGGTCAGGCATTCCGATCAGTAAGCTAGTGGAATCTGAGAAAGAGAAGCTGCTGCAATTGGAAGATGTGCTACACGATCGCGTCGTTGGTCAAGAAGAAGCCGTCACTGCGATCGCAGATGCCATTCAACGTTCCCGTGCAGGACTCGCCGATCCCAATCGTCCGATCGCTAGCTTTATCTTCTTAGGTCCCACTGGTGTTGGTAAAACTGAATTAGCCAAAGCGCTCGCCGCCTATCTCTTCGATACCGAAGACTCGATGGTGCGGATCGACATGTCGGAATATATGGAGAAACATAGCGTTTCCCGTTTGGTGGGCGCACCTCCCGGCTATGTCGGTTACGAAGAAGGTGGACAATTAACCGAAGCAGTGCGTCGTCGTCCCTATGCCGTAATTCTCTTTGATGAAATCGAGAAAGCACATCCCGATGTATTTAACATTATGTTACAAATCCTTGATGATGGTCGCGTTACCGATTCCCAAGGTCGCACCGTTGATTTTAAGAACTCGATTATCATCATGACCAGTAACGTCGGTTCGCAGTTTATTCTTGATATTGCTGGCGATGACTCTAAATATGAAGAAATGCGCGATCGGGTGATGGAATCTATGCGATCGAGCTTCCGTCCCGAGTTCTTAAATCGTATTGATGAAATTGTGATCTTCCATGCTTTACGTCGTGATGAACTCCGCCGTATTGTGAAGCTGCAAGTCCAGCGTTTAGAACAACGTTTAGGCGATCGCCGCATGACCTTGAAAATTGCTGATGCTGCTCTAGATTTCATTGCGGAAGTTGGCTACGATCCAGTTTATGGAGCGCGTCCACTGAAGCGAATCATCCAGCGTCAACTGGAAACCCAAATCGCAAAAGGAATCCTACGCGGCGACTATAGCGACGGCGACACCATCTTTGTCGATATTGAAAACGAGCGTCTCGCCTTCAAACGACTTTCAAACGATTTGATTACTGTTTCCTAAAAGAGAAGGGGCGCAATGCGCCCCTTCTCTTTGTTTTTGTCTTAGAATACTTTTAAGCAGAGTTATGGTTAACACATGGTTATCACCGTTTCACCACCAGAAGTACAACCTTTAACTTCATCAGTTACCGCAGTAGCGAGACAAGGTGAAAATCGAGTTGCGCTACGAGGAATTAGCTGGCTGTCATACCAACAGATTCTTAATGCTCTACCACAGAGTCGCGCTGCACGGCTTACCTACGATCGCGGCATCCTTGAGATTACTATGCCATTAATTAAACATGAATTTTCACGATGCTTAATTGAAGTTTTTATTAGGATTTTAGTTATGGAACTAGGGATGAAGCTCAAAACAATGGGATCAACCACGATGGATTGTGAAGATTTGCAACGTGGTGCTGAGCCAGACTGTGCTTACTACATCCAGAATCAACCGAAAGTTGCAGGAAAAACTGTTGATTTTAGCCAAGATCCCCCGCCCGATCTCGTAGTTGAAGTGGATATTACTCACACTGATATTGATAAAAATAGGCTTTATGCTAGCCTTGGTGTCCCTGAATTTTGGCGATATAATGGACAAGAATTAAAGATTTATACATTACAGGAATCAGAACAGGAATCTCAATATGTAGAGTGCGATCGCAGTCCTACCTTTCCTTGGATGCAAAAGGAATATTTATATAACTTTCTCGAAGAAGCACAACAAGACGAGATTGCTGCTGAAGTTAAGTTTCGTGATTTTGTCAAAACTAATGGTACTGGGCTACAGCCCAGCACCATTAGTTAAAAGCGTCCTGATCGCACTGCATTAGCGAGATCTGTCAAAACTTCAACAGTGGTCTCAAAGTTAATGCAACCATCGGTAATACTCTTGCCATATTCCAATTTTGACAATTCTTTCAAAGGTTGCTTGCCTCGATTGAGATGACTTTCGAGCATGATGCCAACAATATGTTCTGAGCCATTACGCACCTGCTCAGCGATATCTTGCAGTACAGTTGGCTGAAGATTGTAATCTTGTCCACTATTGTCGTGACTGCAATCAATCATCATGTAAGGCAGTAGCTTGCGATCGCTAAGACGATGGGCGATCGCCTCTACATGAACGTTGTCATAATTAGGCCCCTGTTTACCGCCACGTAAGACGATATGTCCATCAGGATTGCCTGTCGTCGTGACAATGCTTGCCATACCTTCGTTATTGACACCCAGAAAACGGTGGGGCTGACGTGCTGACAATAGGGCGTTAATCGCTACATCAATGCTGCCATCAGTGCCATTTTTAAAACCCACAGGCATCGATAAGCCAGAGGACATTTCGCGGTGAGTTTGGCTCTCAGTTGTCCGTGCCCCGATCGCTGTCCAAGAGATCAGATCAGCAAGATACTGTGGCACAATCGGATCAAGCAGTTCGGTAGCACTGGGTAAGCCCAACTTCGCCACATCCAGCAATAGCCCCCGCGCCATGCGGATACCGTAATTAATATCAAATGTACCGTTGAGATGTGGATCGTTGATCAGCCCTTTCCAGCCCACTGTAGTGCGTGGCTTCTCGAAATAAACACGCATCACAATTTCGAGGGCATCGCTGACCTGATCGCGGAATTTGGCTAACTTTTCGGCATACTCACGGGCTGCTTTGACATCGTGAATTGAGCAAGGTCCAACTACCACCAATAAACGGCGATCGCTACCATTCAAAATATTTCTGATTCTGGCTCTCGCATTCGAGACTACCTTCGCGATCGCGGGGGTAATTGGTAATTCTGTTTTTACCTCGACGGGTGCTAATAGTGGGCAAGTTTCGACCACATGCAGATCGCTGGTCTTAAGTTGCTCTAAATTTTCATCTAATACTGATATTCCTTGCCCAGATTTCTGGGCGCTATCGGTTGATGACACGCTATTGAACTCCATATAAATATCTACTTATACTTTAGCCTCCCAGTGGGGCAAAAGTATCCTAGGGATGGACTTTTGTTACAACAATCTAAAAAACTATCTCTAGTCCTAATTTGCACAGATACTTACAGAATATTCTTAAGGAACATTCAGCGATGAAATTACCTTTGTATATCGTTCTATAGCAATGTAAGTTTTGCTTAGGACATAAAACCCAAAAGATGGGTGGCGGCGCGAAGCGCCGCCACTCATCTTTTGGGTTTTGATTTGTCCTATCTATCTCTTGCGTTGCTATATTTTTGTTTAACGTGAGTTCGATATAGCCATTTGTTTAGTCTCGCGATCTCTTAAACTATTTACTTCTATCCATTACTACCAATTGTCATTGGTTCGCATTGCGTTGTGATAGGTAAGGTCAAAGGAAATTCTCCTAAGCTGACCTACTTTAGAGCGTGTTTGAGAAGTCTCTTATTTAGCTTTAGCGTAAATTTCTGTTTTTACCCCCTCTAACTCCCCCTTTACAAGGGGGAGTTAGAGGGGGTAAAAACTTCTCAAACACGCTCTTATTCTCTGTCGATACACGAACATTTAGGAGTGCTATATAGCAAAGCAAGTTTTGCTTAAGACATAAAACCGAAGAAGTGAGGGGCAGTGCAAAGCGCCGCCCCTCACTTCTTCGGTTTTGGTTTATACTAGCTAACTCTTTTTTTGTTATAGGATCGATAATAAGTTAAATATCCGTCAAGAATTAAAAATAACAACGTATGTTATCAGCCTACCGTGATCATGTTGCCGAACGCGCTCAGCAAGGGATTCCGCCTTTGCCTTTGAATGCTCAGCAAACCTCGGAGCTTTGTGAGCTATTGCAAAATCCCCCCACAGGCGAAGAGGAATTTTTATTATCGTTACTGCGCGATCGCATTCCCCCAGGAGTCGATCAAGCAGCCTATGTCAAAGCAGGATGGCTAACAGCGATCGCTAAGGGTGAACATACATCACCTCTCGTTTCGCCATTATATGCAGTGGAACTGCTTGGTACAATGGTGGGCGGTTATAACGTGCAGACCTTGATTGATTTGTTAACTAATGACCAATTGGGTGATCTCGCCGCCACAGCTTTAAAGAAAACCCTGTTAGTATTTGATGCGTTTAACCAAGTTTTAGACCTATCTAAGGCTAATGCTAGAGCGCGATCGGTGATTGAGTCATGGGCTGCTGCCGAATGGTTTACTAGTCGTCCTGTATTGCCTGAAACTGTAACTGTGACAGTTTTTAAAGTCACAGGTGAAATCAATACTGATGACTTCTCACCTGCTTCTCAAGCTTTCTCTCGCCCCGACATTCCTCTACACGCTCTAAGCATGTTGGAATCAATGATGCCTGAAGGTTTGCAAAAGATTGCAGAACTCAAGCAAAAAGGACATCCCATAGCCTTCGTTGGTGATGTTGTAGGTACAGGTTCTTCGCGCAAATCAGCGATTAACTCGGTATTATGGCACATTGGCAATGATATTCCGTTTATTCCCAATAAGCGATCGGGTGGTGTGATTATCGGTAGCACGATCGCCCCGATTTTCTTTAATACTGCTGAAGATGCGGGAGCCTTACCAATTCAGTGTGATGTCTCGAAGTTGGGAATGGGTGACGTAATTACGATTCACACTCGTGATGGCAAAATTACCAACGCCGCAGGAGAAACCCTCTCTACTTTCAACCTCACTCCTGACACGATCGCGGATGAAGTTCGCGCAGGTGGACGGATTCCCCTCCTAATTGGACGCAGTTTAACTGCCAAAACTCGCCATGCGATCGGGCTTCCCGCCAGCGATGTATTTATCCTTCCATCTACTCCTGCGGACACTGGTAAAGGCTATACCCTCGCCCAAAAGATGGTCGGTAAAGCTTGCGGCGTAGTTGGTGTGCGCCCCTATACTTCCTGTGAACCACTGATGACCACCGTTGGTTCTCAGGATACAACTGGCCCGATGACCCGTGATGAGTTGCAAGAGCTTGCTTGCCTAGGGTTTAGTGCTGACTTGGTAATTCAGAGTTTCTGTCACACGGCAGCTTATCCCAAGCCCACCGACATTAAGACCCATAAGGAACTTCCTGATTTCTTTTCTAATCGTGGCGGTGTGGCTCTGCGTCCCAATGACGGCATTATCCACTCTTGGCTAAATCGGATGCTCTTGCCTGATACCGTTGGTACTGGTGGCGATTCCCATACTCGTTTTCCATTAGGCATTTCTTTCCCCGCAGGTTCAGGGCTAGTCGCCTTCGCTGCGGCTCTTGGCATTATGCCTTTGGATATGCCTGAATCTGTACTAGTGCGCTTCTCTGGTGAATTGCAAGCGGGTGTTACCCTGCGCGATGTCGTCAATGCGATTCCCTATATCGCCATTCAAAGAGGTTTGCTGACGGTCGAGAAGAAGAACAAAAAAAATGTCTTTGCAGGTCGGATTATGGAAATTGAAGGTTTACCCGATCTCAAAGTAGAGCAAGCCTTTGAACTCACCGATGCCACTGCCGAGCGTTCCTGCTCTGGTAGCACCATTAAGCTCAGTACTGAGACAGTTGCTGAGTACTTGCGCTCAAACATTGCCTTGATGAAGAACATGATCGCTCGTGGCTATAGCGATCCCAAGACTCTCTTGCGACGCATTGCCAAAATGGAAGAATGGCTTGCTAATCCTGTCCTCATGGAAGCTGATCCTGATGCTGAATATGCGGAAATCATTGAGATTGATCTTAATGAAATTAAGGAACCAATTGTTGCTGCACCTAACGATCCTGACAATGTGAAGTTACTCTCAGAAGTAGCAGGCGATCGCGTGGATGAGGTCTTTATCGGCTCTTGCATGACCAACATCGGTCATTACCGCGCTGCTGCCAAGGTTCTCGAAAAAGAAGCCGCCGTCAAAGCTCGTCTCTGGGTCGCGCCACCCACCCGCATGGATGAATTCCAACTCAAGGAAGAAGGAATTTACAGCACCTTTGGTGTCGCAGGAGCCAGAACTGAAGTTCCTGGATGCTCTCTCTGCATGGGTAATCAAGCGCGTGTTGGCGATGGTACAACGGTATTCTCAACTTCCACTCGTAACTTCAATAATCGCATGGGCAAGGATGCTCAGGTGTATCTTGGTTCAGCAGAACTAGCGGCGGTCTGTGCTTTGCTAGGTAAGATTCCGACAGTAGAAGAGTATCAAGCGATCGTCACCAAGAAGATCGATCCTTTTGCTAGTGATCTCTATCGCTATCTCAACTTCGATCAGATTGCCAATTTTGAGGATCAAGGTCGAGTGATTCCCCTAGACCAAATGCCGCGTATTGAGGATATTTTAGGTATGCCTGTGGGCGCGAAGTAGCTATTTGATTTTCTTATTTAACTTTAACGTCAGTTCGACGAAGGCGGAAGATGGTAAGAACCGCTTAGCGATTCTTGCCATCTTCCGCGATTTGCATCGTGCGAAGCACGCCGCAAATGGCTATAGCAATGTAAGTTTTGCTCAGGACATAAACCCCAAAAGATGAGTGGCGGCGCTTCGCGCCGCCACTCATCTTTTGGGGTTTGATTTGTCCTATCTATCTCCTGCGTTGCTATAAGTACAAAACTACAGTTCTCTATGAAGAAGGGATTCAGCAATAAATCATTGATTCTGTGCCGATCGCCTCTAATGGCACGTCCCAAATATCAATGGGAATCTCATCTAAATAGAACTCTTCAAAAACAATTCCGACTTTAAGCCCTGTCGAGTTAGGTAACCAGCGATCGTAAAAGCCGCCACCATAGCCCAGTCGATAACCTCGGCGATCGCAAGCCACCGCAGGGATCAAGATCAGATCGATATTCTGCAAATCCATAAGGGGCAAGTCATGGCGCGGCTCCAGAATACCAAAGGCTCCCGATCGCATATTGTTGTCAAAATCAGCGATCGTCACTTGATGCCAAATTAGATCTTTGTCCACACAGCGCGAAAAGCCCCAATTTTTGTCAGGGAATATTTGCCACAGGGGGCTTAAATCTGGTTCTTGTCGAAAACTGCTAAAAGTTAATATATTTCGCGCCTGTTGAAAAATCTGCCAATCGGAGAGGCGATCGCATAATACTTGACTTTTTTGTTGCCAAATTTCTTTAGGTATCTGAAGGCGGTTAGCTAAGAACTCCTTTCTTATTCGTTTTTTGCTTTTTTGTTCTTTTTTTTCAAAATCCACAATCTTTGTATGCAAAATATTCGTTAATCAGAAAATATTTAGAAAAATTGCTAATGGTAAAATACATCGCAAATTACACTTGCACTTGTTGTTGTATTTGTAGAGATACTTGAGCTTGGACAAATGCGTTGTAAATGGGTATTTCTGAATTGATAATCTCAAAACTAGCAGTTAAAGCGTAAGGTACTTGAGCATCTGGATCGTTATTCCAGCCTTTATGAGCTACAACTGCTATGCAAAAGGCATCCCGTAAATCGAATGACTTCACAATTGCCCAATCTTTCTGAATTGTTCCATTTCCCCTAGATGTATCCCTAACACGCTTACCATGATTTTTGTATTTTCCAAGAGTCCAATCAAATAGACCTGATCCATCTTCTTGTTCTTCAGAAGCCTCATATTTATCAAGAATTCCTTTCAGAAATTTATCTGGAGATTCTCCTTTTTGACTACATTCCCAATGTAGCCAAGTAGATAAATATTTACGTTTACTACGCCTTGTTCTTCTAGGTTCAGCTTTGTAGGCAAGTGTAATCTCAACTAGAATATCAAATTCCTCCGCTGGCGATTGCAAGTCTTTAGGAATTACTACTTGATAGATATCTGCTTGTTTAGCTTTAATGTAAGTATCGCCGCTAGTAATTAACGTCACACGATTAGGGGCATTGCCGATCGCTCGATCAAGGTTAGGTAAACCATAGCCCATCATCCGAATAATTGATGAGAGATCTGATTCATTGTTTGCCCATGTAGGTAGCCGTGCTGATTGGACAATCAAGGCTTTATATAGCAAGCAATTTTCCTGTGGAAAACTAGCAGCTAATGCGGCAGCAATATGGGTAACTTTAGGTGCTGCAAAGGATGTCCCCACAGTGTCTGATGCGATTGCTGATGTTCCTCCCATTGTTGTTCTCACTAATTCAGGACAAACTTCCTTATTAGTAGTAAAACTAGGCGGATCACCTTCATCTTTAATGAAGTCACCGCCATATTCCACAACTTCAGGTTTAATCGAATCCCAGATTCCATAACCTGTGCAAGAAAATGATGACGGATGATCTTTAGATGCAATTGAAGTTAGCGGTGGTTGATTATAGGTAGTATGAGCAATTGAACCAACTGTAAGCGCTTGAAGGCTTTGAGCAGGATTGGCAATACGAGATGACTTTTCCAACAAATAATCTGGATATGGACAGTCATCTTGAAAATGCTCTGTGAGAGTTTTTCGAGTTATGCTAAGACCTAAGCCACGATTTAATGATAGATTTCCAGCAGAAACAACAAAAAGAATATCATTTAGCCAGCAAAGGTTATCTATTTCCGCAGCCCAAGCACTCATATAAGTTATTCTACAAGGACTAGAGCTAGTAATGGAATGATTAAAGATACGAGTACCTGTTTGGCGATAGAAGTCTACAATTTCTTTAAGAATTTCAGGCATATAGAGATTTTCTGGAAGTTTACGATCCCGTCCCAACACTCTAGCGTTTTGAAGCCAGCAGATTCCTGATTGACTAGCTGGAGGAATTCCTTGAGGGTATAAAATTGCTCCTGCAACTCTTGTCCCATGTCCTCCACCTTGTACATAATCTGCCGTCAGATCTGTCTCACTAGGAACCCAAGATCGTGAATTATTGCTATCCATAGCAACACGTAATAATGCATGGCTTTCTTGAATACCACTATCGATAATGCAGACTTTTGGGGCTATTGGCGATGGAGGCTCAAGAGTAAAAACAGATTCCTGAAGACTTGGAGTACGATTAGCTAAGATTTCTGAAATTTGATCGGGTTCACTAATTTCAAAAACATATGGATAATTAGTTGCTAAATCTTTTAGAGCTTTGCCAGATATTTCAACCCGACAGGAGAAACTATCTGGTAAAAGAGCAAGGTGAGAACGATCATCATATGAGGCTTCTTGTAAAATTGTTCCGCTAATATCTGAAATAAATTTTTTGAATTCTAATTCTCTATCCCACTGTAGATCATCCCATTCTTGAATAGTATGATCGCGTCTGTCGCTCCACCTAGCAAACTTGCGTGCGTATTTCTCTGGATCTTCATTCTCTTTTGGCGGAGGACAATTAGAAAATTTAGAGTTTAGTCCAACACAAGCAATACTGACATCAACTATATACATTTGATTGTCTAGGATCTGTTCCCAACGAGCAAGTAAATCAGGTGATAGAATATATTCTAACCGCTTAAATTTACCTTCAAGAATTTCCCATATTTCAGCAACTTTTCCACCACCATACTCTTCAGCAATAAACTTCTCTATCTTTTGCTGAAGATTGGTCAACTCAGCATCAGCCGCAGCACCAAGAATATATCCATCCTCAAGCTCTAGGACAACCTCAATTCCAAAGCTTTTGAGAGTATCTGCATCAAATGATTGTGGGTCGACCTGTAATAGAAATGATGGAATATTGGGAATCTCTGGCAATCCTTCTTGCTGACGTTCTTCAAATCTAGTTTTCCAATCACTCAGAATTGTGAACGCAGAAGACTGGAGCCTGCGACCATGATTACCTGCATCCCCACGATTGCTAGTAGAACGGCTTGATTGTCGAGGTGGAGTTCCAGAACGAGCAAAACCTGTATGTGTAAGACTTAATGGAATATGATTGAACTGTTGAGAGCTATCAGACATGAGCAGTTACAATATCCTGTATTGATTCTTCTAAATGTTCTTGAATAACAAGCTCTTCTCGGTCTAAAATTGCCCGTTTTGCAGCATCTTGGGCAACTCGCACAACTTGAGCCGCCGAGAAACCATTCATCTTCTGTACAATTAAGTTCCAGTCAATTGAACCAACTGCAACAGAACATAAAGTTTGCTTTAATATAGCCCTAATTTCTGATTCTGATGGCTTTGGCACTTCAATAGCATCGTCAAATCTTCGCCACACGGCTTCATCTAAGAACTTAGTTAAGTTAGTAGCAGCTACCAGTAAACCATTTGAAACTTCATATTCATCAAGGAGTTGCAGGAAAGTATTAACTACCCGTTTGATTTCTCCAACCTCCTGATTATCCTCACGCGACTTGGCAAGAGCATCACATTCATCAATGAAAAGTAAACAAGGGGTTGCTGCCGCAGTTTCAAAGACTTCGCGCAAATTAGTAGCAGTTTCACCTAGAAATGAAGATACCATTGCATCAAAACGAATTTTAATCAAAGTTAAGCCCGTATTCCAAGCAATTCTCTCTGCTCCCATAGTCTTACCGCAACCAGGGGAACCATAAAGTAATATTTTTTGGCGATAACGTAAACCATGATGAGCAAGGCGATCACGAGCAGCATATTCCCGTTCGATGCGACGAAATCTAGTTTCCACAGCATCTGAAAGAACCATGTGATGCCGTAAGCGATCGCGAGGAACAGTAACAATAAAAGGGTGATTGAATCGATGCTTGCTTGATAAAAGAGTTAGTGTGCGCGAATCTTGATTTTTTGAAATTCCAACATCAGAAGCGGTTAAATCCACTCCTTTTTGATTTATTACTGATGAGGTTTCTGTTTTACTAAAACGAGTACTTTTACGGAGAATGTTTTCGAGTTGCTCAGCAAGGGTGGTATGTCCTTGTTTTCGTTCTTCCTCAACAACTACAGACAGCATACTCTGTATCGCCTGTGAATCTTCACTGGCGACAACCCGAAACAACCGCTTGAGTACATCTCCTTTCATTTGACAACCTAATTTTCTATACAAACTTTCTGCACTTGCTATGATGCATAAGTCTTATCTCACTATAGAATATTTATGTGGGTTGTCAACTTTATCAAACCCTTGTATTGATTTGATTACAGCATTTTGAGTTAAGATGCAACACAAAACTTTACTGAGATTAGCTTGTGAGTTGGTTGAGCAATGTTTGTCTAAGTTGTTTTTTGGTTTGCGGAAAATCTGTCATTTGGGAAGGCTTGCGCTGACAAAGGCTGCGAACTTAAGCCCAAGAATCAGTGTTGTGGCGCTTCGTGCCGCAACACTGATTCTTGGGCTTTAATGTCTATTTTCAGACTGGGAAGAGAGTAATTTAGAACAAATCTAAATCAGTTACCGCACCTTTGCTGCTAGTCGAAACAAGGGTGGCATATTTTGCTAAAACCCCTTTAGTGTAGCGAGGAGCAGGAGCCTTCCAATTCGCACGACGGCTTGCTAGTTCCTCATCACTGACATTGAGTTGAATCAAGCGCTGATGGGCATCAATGGTGATCGAGTCGCCTTCCTTTACTAAGGCGATCGCCCCACCCACAAAAGCTTCAGGAGCAACGTGACCAACTACCATGCCGTAAGTACCACCAGAGAAACGTCCATCAGTAATTAAACCCACGGAATCTCCCAAACCAGCACCGATAATTGCACTTGTTGGCGCAAGCATTTCGCGCATCCCCGGACCACCCTTAGGTCCTTCGTAACGAATGACCAGAATATCACCTGCATTGATCTTGTTAGCAAGAATCGCTGCAAGGGAATCTTCTTCTGATTCAAAAACGCGAGCAGGGCCAGTGATGATCGGATTCTTTACGCCCGAAATTTTGGCAACGGCTCCTTCTTCAGCAAGATTGCCTCTCAGAACGGCGAGATGTCCTTGCTTATACATAGGGCGATCCCAAGGGCGGATCACATCTTGATTAGCGCGAGGTTCATCAGGAATATCTTTGAGAACTTCCTCAACAGTTTGTCCAGTAATCGTGATGCAATCACCATGTAATAGACCACGTACTAAGAGCATCTTCATCACTTGAGGAATACCACCTGCTTTGTGGAGGTCAGTGGCTACATACCTTCCTGATGGCTTAAGGTCACAGATTACGGGAACACGTTCACGAATACGCTCGAAATCATCGAGATTCCATTCCACACCTGCGGAATGGGCGATCGCTAAAAAGTGTAAGACAGCATTGGTTGAACCACCGACAGCCATAACTACGGAAATAGCGTTCTCAATCGATTTACGGGTGATGATATCGCGAGGTAATAGATTATTGCGAATTGCATTGACTAAAACCGTACCAGCAAGTTCTGTATTCGCGGCTTTTTCGGGCGCAACAGCCGACATGGTGGAGGAATACATCAAGCTCATACCCATGGCTTCAAATGCTGAAGACATGGTATTTGCCGTATACATACCACCGCAGGAGCCAGCTCCGGGACAAGCATTGCGCTCAACTGAGTTGAGTCTGACTTCATCAATGCGACCTGCACTATATTGACCAACGGCTTCAAAGGAACTAACCACGGTCAAATCTTCGCCATCAAGATGTCCTGGTTCGATTGTGCCACCGTAGACAAATATAGCGGGAATATTCATTCTTGCCATTGCGATCATTGCCCCTGGCATATTCTTATCACAGCCGCCGATCGCCAAAATGCCATCCATACTCTGAGCGCTACAGGCGGTTTCGATCGAATCGGCAATTACATCACGGGACACAAGAGAATATTTCATTCCCTCAGTTCCCATGGAGATTCCGTCGCTAACGGTGATTGTGCCGAAAACTTGGGGCATCCCGTTACCAGCGCGAATTCCTGCTTCAGCGCGGATTGCTAAGGGTGCAATTCCCATATTACAGGGGGTAATTGTGCTGTGGGCGCTTGCAACACCGACAATAGGTTTTGTAAAATCCGAGTCTTGGAAACCAACGGCGCGTAACATGGCGCGGTTAGGCGATCGCTGAACGCCTTCGGTAATTGCACGACTTCTGCGATTGTCGGACATAGTTCACTTCTCTGCTATTAGCTTTATAAACTAAAACATTTTAGAATTTTTAGACACTAGAAAATACGTTTGAGTGAAAGTAATGTTTTCAGATGAAGAAATTTCTCAACTAGCCGCAGAAATTGATGCTCAATTATTGGAGGTGCGATCGCTATCTGGTGATGCGTCTCTAAAATCTGGTGATAAAGAGGCACAACTAGTTAAGCAAAATCAGGCGATCGCGACAGTCACTAAGGAACCAGCAAAGAGTTTTTTACAAAAGTTTTGGAAAGCATCCAAGGCGGATCTTTGTGAGGAAGATGGAGTGCTGTATAAGCAATGGAAGAAGTGGGGCGATCTGGATAATAAGGAGACAATTTCTAAGTTTGGTGGGTTGCTTGCAGGTATGGGCTTTTCAGGAGAATTTATCACGCCGATAGTGGTATCTGTTTCGGTGATTGTTTTGCATATTGGGGTGAAGGCTTTTTGTGATGAATATGGCGATCGCAAGGAAAATTCGTAAAATTAAAATTGTGTAGGGGCAAAGCATTCCCACAGAAATCTTTGTGTTTTTAGACTATTTTAATTTGGGAATGCTTTGCCCTAAACTCTCAACGCAGGGACAACTTATCGGTTAATGCGAAAAGGGTTTAGCATTTGCATTTTGAGATTATTGTGGGAAATATAAAAATATTGGCGCAAATGCTAAACCCCTACAAGTTTGTTGTTATAAATCATTCATGGCGATCGCCATTAACAACGAGGTTGATTGATGATTGAGCTAAATGTGCGGTTTACGAGTAGCGATCGCTTTGTGATCAAGTTCGACGATCGCGAGACGGATGCTTTGGAATTTGTAGCGCCTGTGAATGATAGCGATCGCGCTGAGATTCGCTGGTATTTGGAGAGCTATGCGGCGCATTACATGATGGATGTGGACGATCGCAGGGCAGAGAGGATTGAGGCGCAATTGCCTGAGTGGGGCAAGGCTTTGTTTGAGGCGATTTTTGGCGATCGGGCGGCGGCGAGGATATTTAATGATTTTCAGGACGATCAAGAACGGGGCAAGATTTTAACCATTGGTGCAAGTCATCCGCTTATTTTGTCTTTGCCTTGGGAATTGTTGCGCGATCCGACGGGGACTTATTTGCTGCATGACAATCCGCGTATTGCGATCAGGCGGAAGTTTGCGGGTGTGGGTGGTGGACGCAGGGCGGCACAGGTAAAACCTAAAGATCAAGTACGGGTGTTGATGGTGGTCAGTCGTCCCAGTGATGCGGGGTTTCTCGATCCGAGGGCGGAGGGGTTGGCATTGTTGGAAGCGATCGGTGATGTGCGCGAACACTCCGTGGCGCTGCGCGAGCGCGTAGCCGTAGAATTTTTGCGTCCTGCGACTTTGGATAAGTTGATCGATCGCTTAGAAGATGATCGCTTGCCTGCGGTGGATATTGTGCATTTTGATGGACATGGGGCGTTTGATCCTGATGGTAGGTTGCATGAACGGGCAAAGATGAGTGATCCTGTTGCCGCGACTAAGGCGGATGCAACGGCGGCGGCGAATACGGGCTATTTGTTGTTTGAGGATGGTGATGGCAAATCGGCGCTGATTACAGCGGAAACTTTGGGGGATATGCTGAATCGGCAAAGGGTGAGTGCAATTATTTTGTCGGCTTGTCAGTCGGCGGCGGTCGGTGGTGATGATGCTTTGGGTAGTGTAGCAGCGCGGTTGACTCAGGCGGGGATGCCATCGGTATTGGCGATGCAATATTCGGTGTTGGCGGTGACGGCGCGGCAGTTGTTTGGTAAGTTTTATGGCTTTTTGCTGCGGGGTCAGGGTGTGGGTGAGGCGTTGGAAAATGCGCGGCGGGATCTGTATCTGAATAAGGAAAGGGGCGATCGCCCAAGGGGTAAGGAACGGGTGGTTTTGAAGGTACAGGATTGGTTCTTACCTGCTTTGTATCAGGTGGGGAATGATGGGGCGTTATTCAACCCTCACCCCCAGCCCCTCTCCCAAGGGGCGAGGGGAGAAATTAGCCCTCACCCCCAGCCCCTCTCCCAAGGGGCGAGGGGAGAAAGAGGGGAAAGGGGAGATGGAGAAGAGAATCCAGATCTCTTGTCCCCCTCTCCCAGAGGTAGAGGGGCTAGGGGTGAGGGCAATCTACGTGAATTGCAGGAGGCGGGTTTTTGGGGTAGGTCGCGAGAATTGTGGGCGATCGAGAGGGCGTTTGTGCGGGGGACGCGGCGAATTACGATTTCGGGGTTTGGGGGGATGGGGAAAACCTATCTGGCTGAGGAGGCGGGGCGGTGGCTATTGCGGACGGGGATGTTTGCGCGGGTGTGTTTTATCAGTTTTGCGGATTTTCAGGGTGTCGATCCTGTGAGTTATGCGGTGAGTGTGTTGGCGACGGTGTTGGATACCAATTTGATCGATGGGGCGGCGGCGACTAGTGCGCTAAGGGAACAGGCTGTATTGGTGATTTTGGATAATTTGGAGACTTTGAGATCCCCCCTAACCCCCCTTGTAAAGGGGGGCAAAGAAGAAGATTCCGATCAAGCCCCCCTTTCTAAGGGGGGTAGGGGGGATCAAAGCCTACAAAGTTTAGAAGGAACTCAAGCCCCCCTTAGTAAGGGGGGTAGGGGGGATCAAGCCCTGCTCGACATCGCAAAAGAATGGTCGGAGGCGGGAAATAGTCGGGTGTTGCTGACGACGAGGGTGGCGGATTTGCAGCATCCTGATTATCCTAATCAGGGGAGTTTGAAGCATATTCCTTTGCCGTTGCGGGGTTTGTCGGAGGGTGATGCGCTGGACTATTTCCAGAGTTTGATTAAGTTGCCACCAGAGCCGCAGTTTGGGTTGCCGCCCCGTGAGGGTTTGTTGGAGTTGTTTGGGTTGCTGGACTGTCATCCTTTGTCGTTGGGGTTGTTGGCGGGGCAATTGAAGCAAAGAAGGGCGCTAGAGGTGCATCGGGAGTTAGCGCAGTTAGTGGCGGATACTCCTAATAATGCTTTGCTGGCTTCGCTGAATCTGTCGGTGAGTCGGCTCGATCCTCAAGCACAGGAATGGATTAAGCGGTTGGGAGTGTTTCAGGGTGGAGCATTGGAAGTTAATTTACTAGAGATTACGGAAATTGCGGAAACGGAATGGCATGAACTCAGAACACAGCTAGAGGCAACGGGACTGATACAGTCAGAATCTTTGAGTCATTTGGGTGTGGGTATGCCTTTTCTCAAGTTTCATCCGACCCTTGCCCCTGCGATATGGTCACGACTGACCGAACTCGAACAACAGCAACTCCTCATCCGCCATCGACAACGCTATTACCAACTGTCGAGTTATTTGTATGGTGAGGATAGTAAAAATCCCTTTGCAGTGAGAGCCATAGCCCAACGGGAACTGCCGAATCTGCTCTATGCCGTGCGGGGCAGCATCGCCGCAGGTGAAGACTTTGCGGTGAATTTTGTGGATAACGTTAACCGCTTCTTGTTTGTCTTCGGGCTGAATCAAGATCGAGAAAATTTGACAGAAATGGCGCAACATATCGGCGGTGAGGTTGGCTCCCAAACTTGGTTTATGACGCGCAGTAATACAGGCGAACAGTTATGGAATGCAGGACGCTATGCCGAAGCCAAGGCGGTGTTTCAGGAGATTTTGGCAGGCTTGGGCGCGACTCCTAGTTTTAACAAATGTACAATACTTGTCAATCTTGGACGTTGCTATAAGGCAGTAGGAAATCTACAATTTGCAAAAGAAGCTTACCTTGATGGATTAACAGTTGCAGCAAAACTTGAGCAATCTAAAGGCGTACAGCAAAAGATCGGAGTATTACAGGCAGACTTAGCAGATGTGTTGAGTGATATGGGGGACTACGATCGCGCCCGTGAGTCCTACGAGGAATCGTTAGCGATTAAGAAAGAAATTGGAGGCTCTTTCCGAGAGGAAGCCGTTGTCCAAGTGCAACTAGGAACCTTAGCACTGTTGCAGAACAACCTCACCGAAGTCGCCCAACGCTATCAAGAAGCACTGAAAATCTTTCAGCAACTCAACGAACCCGCATCAGAAGCAACTGTATGGCATCAGTTGGGCATGACCTTTGAAAAATCGCGTCAATGGGAAGCCGCAGAGCAAGCCTATCGCCAGTCCGCCCAGATTAGTGAAGCGCAGGGTGATTTAACAAGGGCAGTAATGACTTGGAATCAGTTGGCGATCGTGAGCGAAGGTGCGGGGAAACTGACGGAGGCGGAGGCATGGTGGCAGAAAGTGATCGCGGCAGATCGAAAACAGAGCGATCACACTCTGCTATGTGGACATCTCAATAACCTTGCCAATCTCCTCCAACAAGATTACGATCGTCTCAACGAAGCCCAACAATTAGCCGAAGAGTCCCTAGCCATTAAGCAAACCCTCGATCCTGCGGCGGCTAATATTTGGAATACTTACGGGATTTTGGCAGAGATTAGCGATAAACAAGGCGATCCAGCCAAAGCGAAGGAATATCGCCGCCTTTCTCGCACCGCCCGCGCCAACTTTGCAGGCACTGAGTACGAGCTACGCAAACACGCCCAGCTTATCGAGGGTGTAGTGAGAGCAGTTGACGATGCCGAGGTCAGACAGCAATTAGAGCCAATTTTAGAAAACAGGATCTCGAATGGTTGGCAAAATCTCATCGCAGCAATTCAGCAAATTCTCAACGGAGAACGCGATGAAGATATTCTCTGCGAAAGATTGGATATAAGAGAGTCTCAAATTGTCCTTGCCATCCTTGGACAAGTAAAAAGGTAAAAGTAAAAAGTAAAAAGGAAATGCCCAGATCTCCGACTTTTTCTTTGCTATCAAAGGGGATTTGTGCATTCACAAAAAAAGTCGGAGATCTAAATCTCTGCTACGGTATCAAGTAAAAGGGAAAAAGGAAAAAGGAAAAATTGGAGGTAAAGATCAAGTAAAAAGGTAAAAGGTAAAAGGAAAAACTGGAGATGAATTATGGAAACCATCAGCTTTGAAGTCGAGCCAGAAATTGCTAGAGCCTATAGAGCATTCAAACCACAGAGCCAGCAACAATTTCAAGCACTAATGACATCTATCTTGAAACGTTCATTAGAAGAATCCTTAGAAGATATAGTAGCCGATCTTAGAGACGAAGCCCAAGCCAACGGACTAACCCCAGAAATACTAGAGAAACTTCTAGAAGATGAATAACCTACGCTTTGTCCTCGAAACAAACGTCCTTATCAGTAGTATCTTGAGCAAAAATACACCACCTCAAAAACTATTTGATTACAGCATGGCTCATGGAATTATCTTAATGTCAGAAGCCACAGTCACAGAAATAACCGAAGTCCTCACCCGTAAAAAATTTGATCGTTATGCCCCATTAGTCAAACGCTCAAAATTTTTGCAAACCCCTAGCATCCAAAATAGAAGTGATCGAGATTACTGAGTCAATAACCATCTGTCGCGATCGCAAAGACGATAAATTTCTAGAATTAGCCATAAATCGCAAAGCTGACTATTTGATTACAGGCGATCGCGATTTGCTCGTTCTCCATCCCTTTAGAAATATCCAGATTCTCACCCCAGCCGACTTCCTAACCCAAATTCTCTAAGATGGCACAAGTCCAAAAACAAATAACATCTCAGCAAAACTATATTGCTCAACGCAGCTACAGTGTACACACAAGTCGGACTTACCCCCTTTAATTCCCCCTTGGAAAGGGGGAAGACTAGAAATCTTGTTCCCTCCCCTTTGCTAGGGGAGCGTTAGGGTGGGGTAATTTCTTTGATTTCACACACAAACTGAGATGTGTGTACACAGTAGCGGGGGATCGTTTGCAAAATCAACAAACCCTGCAACTGATTTCTGCCTAGTGATATAAACACCAAAACATTTTAGAATTTTTAGACACTCGAATAATCACCTTGGACTATCGGCAATTACCAAATGCAACTTCAAACGCAATTTTCTAAGCACTTGTCTGATCGTTTGCCAACTCATCTCAATCGTCGCGCAGCCTTTGGCTCAATGGCTCTGACCATCGGACTCGTTCTCAATGGTTGTGGAGAAAGTAAGATTTCTCAATGTAACAAAGTTGTTACGATTGCTAATAAAACTAATGCTCTGGCGGTTCCCAAGGATCTTACAGGCTTCGACTCATTCGCTGAAAATATCGATCAAATTCGCACAGAAGTACAGGCGATCGCGGTTCAAGACTCAAAGCTTAAGGAATTGCAAACACAGTTACTAGGTGTATATGGTGATGCTTCTCAAGCTCTAAAGGGACAAGTAAAAGCGTCCGAGGCTAAAGATGCCAATGCGATGACTAAAGCCACGCAAGATTTAGAAACTGCATCAACTAAGGAAAGTGAGATTGTTGATCAAATTAATGCTTTATGTACCAAATAGAAGATAAGGAGGAGCGCAAAGCGCTCCTCCTTATTTTCTGAGATTCTGAAACCAAACCTGCAATAATTCTTGGCATTCTCTTTCGCGGATTCCTGCGATCGCCTCTAGCTTGTGAAAAGACACAGGACTATCAGGCAAATTAGCCACGGTACGAACTGCTCCTGCTTTAGGATCGTCAGCACCATAGACTAGAGTGCTAATCCGCGCCTGCAAAATTGCCCCCGCACACATCGGACAGGGTTCTAAAGTCACATATAAAGTGCATCCGTTTAAATGCCAATCCTGTAATACTCGCGCCGCCTCACGAATCGCTACTATTTCTGCATGGGCAGTGGGATCTTGATCGCGTTCTTTACGGTTTACCCCAGTGGCGATCGCTTCTCCTAGACTATTCACAATTACCGCCCCCACAGGAATTTCCCCAAAATTCCCTGCATCTTTTGCCAAGGCGATCGCCTGATCCATCCAAATTTGATGCACTTCTAAATTTTTCATCGTTTATGGCTTATCAAAACCCCAAAAATTATCGACGGCGTATCAGCAATTCTCATTATGAAACCGATTTTGGTGTTTCTAGCGCCTTTGGCGCTAGAAACACCAAAATCGGTTTTTTGAAAAAGTAAAGGCTTTCAAAAAACCGATTTTTACAATTAGAATTGCTAGCGGCATATCGAGCCATCGATAATTTTTGGGTTTAATGTTACATTTACCACCATTTTTTTGCAAAATGGTATTAGTCCTGAATTGAGTTACCCATGCCCTTAGAACCGATCGCTTTAACCACACCACTTTTTTACGTCAACGATCGCCCACATATTGGTAGCGCCTACCCCACGATCGCTGCGGATGCCTTTGCACGGTTTTATCGGCTCAAAGGACATCCAGTCATGTTTGTCACAGGCACAGATGAACATGGACAAAAAATTCAGCGCACCGCCGAAAAAAATAATCTATCGCCCCAAGAACATTGCGATCGCACCGTTGCCGAATTTTATAGTCTCTGGGAAAAGTTTAATATTCGCTTCGATAGCTTTACACGCACCACTGCACCAAAACATCAAGCGATCGTCAATGAATTTTTTCAGCGGGTTTACGATTCAGGGGACATTTACCTAAATCAGCAAAAGGGTTGGTACTGCGTCGCTTGCGAAGAATTTAAAGAAGAGCGTGAACTCCCCGAAAGCCATCATTGTCCGATCCATACCAATGTTGTCTGTGAATGGCGCGACGAACCAAATTATTTCTTTCGCCTCTCCAAATATCAAGAAGCATTAGATCAATTTCACGAGGCGCACCCCAACTTTATCCAACCTGAAAGTCGTCGTAATGAAGTCCTTGGCTTTATGAAGCAAGGCTTACAGGATTTTTCGATCTCTCGCGTTAACCTCGATTGGGGATTCCCAATTCCCATCGATCCTACCCATACAATTTATGTCTGGTTCGATGCTTTACTAGGATATGTCACGGCTTTGCTCGATCCTGATGATGAACCGACTCTCGCAAATGCTCTCAAAAAGTGGTATCCCTTCAACCTCCATATCATTGGCAAAGATATCTTAAGATTTCATGCAATTTACTGGCCAGCCATGCTCATGTCTGCGGGATTAGAATTGCCAAAGCGAGTATTTGGTCACGGTTTGTTGACAAAAGATGGGCTAAAAATGGGAAAAACCCTAGGCAATACCATTGATCCCTACGATCTAGTTGATCGTTTTGGCGCAGATCCCATACGATATTATTTCTTAAAAGAAATTGAATTTGGCAAGGATGGTGACTTTAACGAAGAGCGATTTGTGGCAATCATTAATGCCGATCTCGCCAATAGTCTTGGTAATTTACTTAATCGTAGTCTTGGCATGGCTAATAAATATTGCCAACAAACTATTCCTGTACATGATCCCAGCGATCGCACTGAAGTCTCAGATTTGATGAAACCAGTGATCGAACAAGCAAAAAGCTTAGGCGATCGCGTCGCCCTTGATTACCAAAATCTTAACTTTCGATCCGCTTGCGAGAAAATCCTTGAACTCATCTGGAATTGCAACAAGTTAATCGATGAAACCACTCCTTGGAAACTATTTAAAGCAGGTAAACAAAACGAAGTTAACGAAACTTTATACACTTTGCTGGAATCTGTAAGGATTGCAGTTTACTTACTATCACCGATTACACCAACTCTCAGCATTTCTGCTTATCAGCAACTCGGTTTAAATTTTAATGAAACATCTCCCCCTGATTGGAGTCACACAAATTGGGGAATACTTGAATCAAGTAAAGCCCTATCTACACCTACTCCAATCTTTCAACGGATTGAAAAGTCATGAATGCTAAGGCTTTCTAACTTTTTACGTAATGTTATGTAATTTATTAACTTGCATACCTGTCAGCATCTATACCTCTAAGTATATTTACTTATGGTGTATAGTTAGATGTAGGTTATAAAAATAAAATTCTTGTTTTTGTATTCTTATATTATAAAAAACTCGTTTTATAATTCTAAGTTCATTTGAGATTTATCTTGGATCTACCTAGAAGCAATCATTATTTATTCTCAAATAGTCTTGGGACAAAGCTGGTGTCTTTTCTTTATTGAAAGCTACTTTTAACGTCCAATACTAGCTTTATACAAATAAGCTACGTGTGAGTTTATTAAAAAGTTTTAAGAGGTTCTTCTGAATTAGGTAAACACTTAGGACGGTTTTAAGTATCAATGCTAATACCAAAGCTTCATCCCGCAGCACTAGATAACAAGCGTTCTATAGGCAAAAATATGTTACCTTTTGAGCAAGATTCTGGTTTTAAACCAGACCAAATTTTAGAAAATCGAGGGCGAGTCGCCATCTTCATTGATGGCTCTAATCTTTTCTATGCCGCCCTGCAATTGGGAATTGAAATCGACTACACCAAATTGCTCCTCTGCCTTACGGATGGTTCGCGTTTACTACGCGCATTCTTCTATACAGGAGTCGATCGCACCAATGAAAAGCAGCAGGGGTTTCTGTTGTGGATGCGACGCAATGGCTATCGAGTTATTTCTAAAGAACTAGTACAACTACCCGATGGCTCCAAAAAAGCTAACCTTGATGTCGAGATTGCTGTAGACATGATGGCGCTAATTGGTTCCTATGATACGGCTGTACTTGTCAGTGGCGATGGGGATCTTGCCTATGCGGTTGATGCGGCAAGTTATCGCGGTGTACGTGTTGAAGTGGTCAGTTTGCGATCGATGACTAGCGATCATCTGATTAATGTTGCCGATCGCTACGTCGATCTCGAAGCGATCAAAGAAGATATCATGAAAATATCACGACCTCAATCCTCAAGCACATCACCATCGATCGCTACCTATAGCTATCGTCCAATTTCAGGAGTTGCATCCATAGATAGCGATCGTGACATTTAAGCTTTTAAGTTAGTGCCATGTTCATGATGTGGGGCTTAGACTAACATCGTGAAGTTTAAAACCCAGATTAATTGCAAAAATATTGACAGAAGTTGCCATTGTCAATATATTATAGAGTTCGCTGTAAAATATTACGTCTTCGTAATTTGCTTCTGTCGATTGTAGCTAACCCACTGCATAGAACGCACGCTCTCGCGAAGATAGTGTTGTACAGCCATCCGTCCCGAAATTTGCTCATGAAACACCTGAAAAGGTTTGTCAATAAGTACTTTTAGGGAAACCATAAAATTGAAAACTGACAACAAATTGGGAGACTTATAGTGGCTCGCATTGCAGGAGTTGACCTTCCGCGTGACAAGCGCATCGAAATAGGACTAACGTACATATACGGAATCGGTCTAACTAGCGCCAAAAAAATCTTAGCAGCTACCAAAATAAACCCTGACACAAGGGTTAAAGAACTTACTGATCCTGAAGTAACAACTTTACGCCAAGAGGTAGAATCCAACTTTCAAGTAGAAGGCGATCTGCGTCGTCTCGAAGGTTTAAGTATCAAACGCCTAGTAGACATCGGTTGCTACCGAGGTCGTAGACATCGTATGGGTCTTCCTGTCCGTGGACAACGTACTCGCACCAATGCGCGTACTCGCCGTGGCGGTCGTCGTACTGTCGCAGGTAAGAAGAAGGCTCCAGGTAAGAAGTAAGTAAGGATTAATACGAAACAATGGCTCGTCAAACAACTCGTAGAACTGGCGCACGTAAGAATAAGCGCAATGTCCCTAATGGAGTCGCTTACATCCAGTCTACTTTTAACAACACTATCGTCACGATCGCAGACACCGTTGGAGATGTGATCTCATGGTCTTCGGCTGGTGCTAGTGGCTTTAAGGGCGCTAAGAAGGGCACTCCATTTGCAGCCCAAACTGCTGCCGAATCGGCGGCTAGAAGAGCGATGGAACAAGGAATGCGTCAGGTTGAAGTAATGGTTACAGGTCCTGGGTCGGGTCGCGAAACCGCAGTGAGAGCATTACAAGCTGCTGGGCTAGAGATCACCCTTATTCGTGATATTACTCCTATTCCTCACAATGGCTGCCGTCCTCCAAAGCGCAGACGTGTGTAACCAATTACGAATTAGAAATTACGAATTAGAAACTAATCTCATAATTCGTAACTCGTAATTCGTAATTCCCCAATTCTCAAATTTCTCCCTTTGATTTTCGTTTACTCTTGCAGACTAAGTCGGTACAAATATGGCACAGTTTCAGGTTGAGTGCGTTGCATCCCACACAGAAAAAGACAATAGCCAGTACAGTCAATTTGTACTGGAACCACTAGATCGGGGGCAAGGCATTACCATTGGAAATGCGCTCAGACGGGTATTGCTCTCCAATCTTGAGGGTGCGGCCGTCACTGCTGTTCGCATTGCTGGTGTCAACCATGAGTTTGCGACGATTCCAGGCGTGCGGGAAGACGTTTTGGATTTGATGCTCAACTTGAAAGAACTAGTGTTGAAGTCCTATAGCTCAGCACCACAGATCATTCGTTTGGTAGAGCGCGGTTCAAAATTAGTTACGGCTACCAGTTTCCATTCTTTGCCATCGGATATCGAGATTGTCAACCCTAACCAATACATTGCGACTCTCAGTGAGGGTGCAACCTTGGAGATGGAACTCACAATCGAACGTGGTAAAGGCTATCGCTCGGTAGACCGCTCTAAGGAGGATCACAGTTCTCCGATTGATACACTCAAGATTGATGCTGTGTTTATGCCTGTGCGTAAGGTCAAGTATGAGATTAAAGACGCTCGGATCGGTGATGCGATCAACAAAGAGAGTCTGCTAATCGATATTTGGACAAATGGCAGCATTACACCTCAAGAAGCACTTAGCCAAGCTGCTAGTGTGTTGGTGAATTTGTTCTCGCCCTTGCAAGAAATCACTCTTGCGCCTTCGTTGCCCCAAGAACGTGATGAGCAAGACGAAACTAAGCAAATTCACATTGAAGAATTGCAACTATCTGTTAGAGCTTATAACTGTCTCAAACGCGCTCAGATTAACACTGTTGCGGATTTGTTGGAATACACCCAAGACGATTTACTGGAAATCAAAAACTTTGGTCAAAAGTCGGCTGAGGAAGTTATGGATGCCCTTAAACAGCATCTTGGCTTGACCTTAACTGAGTCCAAAGCTTCTAAAGTTCTGTAAAAAAGCAAAATCTCTTTATCTCTAAAGAGTTTGGTTTCATATCCATCTAGTACACACCTATGCGTCACCGTTGTAAAACCCCCCAGCTTAACAAGGCTGCCGATCAGCGCAAAGCTCTCCTAAGGGCTTTGACCACTGAGCTAATCCTCAGAGGCGAAATTAAGACCACCAGAGCTAAGGCTGATGCCGTTCGTAGCAGCGTTGATCACATGATCACCCTTGCTAAAGATGGTTCTCTGCACGCTCGTCGTCAAGCGATCGCCTACTTATACGATATTTCGGTCAAAGATGGCGAACCCGTGAGCGATCGTCCTCAGACTAAGACTAAACAAGAACAATTACCTGAAGAAGATCGCGTAACTACCTTGGTTGACTTGTTGTTCACCCAAGCTAAAGATCGCTATGCTGAGCGTAATGGTGGTTATACCCGTATCGTTCGCACAGTTAGCCGTCGTGGTGATAACTCTGAAATGGCGATCTTGCAACTTGTGTAAGCATCAAGATGTTTTCTGCTGATTCTGAGTCTCCCCATCGTATTGCTTTAGTTATTCAATATCTAGGTACATACTTTTACGGGTGGCAAAGGCAGCCAAATCATCCCAGTGTGCAGCAAACGATTGAAGAAGCGATCGCTAAGATCTGCGGAAAACCAACCGTTTTGCATAGTGCAGGTAGGACTGATACAGGAGTTCATGCTGCGGCTCAAGTAGCGCATTTTGATACGTCAAGCTTGATCCCTCCCCATCGTTGGGCAAAGGTACTTAATAGTTATTTGCCTGAAGGAATCTTGATCTGTGGATCTGCGAAAGTAGCTGGTGACTGGCACGCAAGATTTTCGGCAACATGGCGGCGTTATCGTTACACGATTTATACCGCAGCTATCCCGAATCTCTTTGTAAAGCCGTTTAGCTGGCACTACTACCACGATCACCTTGATGAAAAGCTGATCCATCAAGCCTTGCAGCCGATGTTAGGTGAGCAAGACATGGCAGCATTTCAGAGAGCAGGTTCAAGCCGTCCCCATAGTCGCCTTGAGCTTCAAGAAGCACTATGTTGGCGAGATGGTGATTTTGTCCATGTGGAAGTCCAAGCAAGTGGTTTTTTGTACGGCATGATTCGCTTGTTAGTAGGGCAATTAGTCGAAGTAGGGCGTTCGCGCCTGAGTGTCGAAGCCTTTACAAACATTTGGCAAGAAAAACGTCGTATTGAAGTTAAGTATGCTGCTCCCCCACAAGGATTGTGCCTATTAGCGATCGGCTATGCCGATCATCCCTTTGCAGAGTTCGCATCGCGCAAGCAAACACTAGGTTTAAATGACAGCCATGTACTTAACTTGGTCTGAAGTTTAAAAGCTAAAGCTAACCTGTCCCAAACTCAAAAGTTTGATAAATATATTTCCCCAATATATTTCCCAGATAAATATCATAGATAAATCTCGTTTGTAGAGAAACTAATGACTACAACTACACTTACTCCCAATAAAAGCTACTTACCAAAAGATCCTGATCGCAAATGGTATGTCATTGATGCGGAAGGTCAGCGCCTAGGAAGACTTGCTAGCGCGATCGCGGTAATCCTACGCGGCAAAAATAAGCCCATCTATACGCCCCATCTAGATACTGGCGATTTCGTCGTTGTGATCAACGCCGAAAAAATTGCTGTAACTGGCAAAAAATCCACCCAAAAGCTATACAGAAGACATTCTGGTCGTCCAGGTGGGATGAAGGAAGAGACCTTTGACAAAGTAATTGCGCGTGTGCCTGAACGTATTCTTGAAACTGCCATTAAAGGTATGTTGCCGAAAAATACCCTCGGTCGTCAGCTTTTCACTAAGCTCAAGGTATATAAGGGTGCTAGCCATCCCCATGAGGCTCAACAGCCTGAGACCTTGGTCATCAACACCATTCCATCGCTGAAGTAGGAGAAATCACAGATGTCAGATACTGAACGTTCTAATCGTGCTGTTTACTGGGGAACTGGTCGTCGTAAAAGAGCGATCGCCCGTGTCCGCCTCGTCCCGGGCGAAGGCAAAATCGTAATCAATGATAAGCCAGGTGATTTGTATTTGCAGTTTAACCCTAGCTATATTTCAGGTGTAAAGGCTCCTCTAGAAACCTTAGGCTTGGAAAATGAGTACGATGTTCTGGTTAATGCCCATGGTGGCGGTGTGACTGGTCAAGCGGATGCAATTCGTTTGGGCGTAGCTCGTGCTTTGGTAGAACTTGCTCCTGAAAATCGTAAGCCTCTCAAGGTTGAAGGTTACTTAACCCGCGATCCTCGTTCTAAGGAACGTAAGAAATACGGACTTAAGAAAGCTCGTAAGGCTCCTCAATACTCGAAACGGTAATCATTTACCTCACAAAAAAGCCTCGCATTGCGAGGCTTTTTTTATTTTAAACATAGGATAGCGCGAAGCACTATCCTATGTTTTTTCAATGCCATGATCTAAAACTTCGTAGTAAAGAGGTAAATATCCTGACTTGATGCCACCTTCCTCTTTAGCTTTATCCAAGTTACCGCGCAAAGTATGGCTGTTATGAACGCTGTAGATTTCGTAGCGATCGCCTATAAACACATAGTCAGCAACATCGGTAAACTCTTCACCTTTAACTAGTTGCCAGCGATCGTCTACATAGACAAAATGATAATCTGCTAGATCTGGGCTTGAGGATGGTCGTTCGACCGCCGCCGAGATTTCGGCAGTGTAATGGGCATTTTTATCGTTAGGTGGGATAACTTTACTGGTAACGTTGCGATAGTAACAGCTCTCGTTATAGCAAAATCTTAGTTTTGCCATTTTGTTTTTGATAATCTCAAAGCGCTCGATGATCTGAGTTGAAGAAAGCTCACTTGCTGCGGAAACATTTGGCACAAGCGTGTTAGCAAAGGTTATGCCAAGGCAAATTACACAAATTAAAAAAATATTGGCAAGCGATCGCCATTTCTTACTGGTCATAAAGTTTATAGTTCTTAAAACTATATTATCCATGGATAAGAGTGAACTACCAGACGCTGACCGCTTAGGCGGTACAGAGCTGGCTTCCTGATTCAACGGGGATAGCGTCCAACAAAACCGAAGTTTTACCAGATCGACTTACATCTCCTCCACAGGCAGACTCGCT
>NZ_JAYGIF010000118.1:0-26994 GCF_034931345.1 Pseudanabaena sp. CCNP1317
CTTGTCAACCTTTTAGCTGGGTTGGTTGCTTATACATATCGAGAGACTAAACCTGCTTTAGATCTTCTCTTCAAAGGCTTGCCTGCTCTTCCTCCTGCCATCTTTTAGTGCGTCGAACTCACGTTAACTATAGCAACGCAAGAGATAGATAGGACAAATCAAAACCAAAAAGATGAGTGGCGGCGCAAAGCGCCGCCACTCATCTTTTTGGTTTTATGTCCTAAGCAAAACTTACATTGCTATACTTTTAGACTCATAGACTTGTAGCGGATTTGTTCGGAATTTGCTGTAATTAAGTAGATGGGCATAATTAATTACAAACCCAAACCCGTAAAGTTGCGCCCCTGCGGGGCGCAACTTTACGGGTTTGGGTAATTTATTCTGCACAGGTACTTAAGCGCAAAGCACTATAACATCCATGAATCACGATAGTGTTTTTTTCAAAGCAAAAGTATCCTTAGCTCTCTGGTATGCAGGAGTGATGGGAGTAATCTTGGGATTGTCTGGACTTGGTGCTTATCAGGTGATGGCTCATGCTCATTGGCAAGGCGTTGATCAAGAGCTAATGGCAGTCTCTGGCAATCTTCACGATGCCTTAGAACCAAATTTGGAACAGACTGGAAAAATTAGTGCCAATGTACAGAGAATTTTGCCTAAGCTCTGCATTATTGGCGAATCTTGCGAACCCGATCGCGATCGCCATGTGTTAGGAATTACCAAACAAGAAGGCTATTACGTCAGACTGTTAGATCTTTCGGGGCGACTTTTGGGGACGGTGGGAGAACAAATAGAAGCAGTTCCATTTAGCAAAAAAGCAATAAGTTGGCATACGTTAGAAGATTTGCAAGGAAATCGCTACCATCAAGTTGCATTACTCTTAAAAAATAATGCTGGACAGCCTTGGGGCTATTTGCAAATTGGGCGATCGCTACAAGACTATGACCAGCATCTAAATGAGTCCAAATTTGCCTTATTGACAGGGTTACCGATCGCCTTTTTGTTGGTCAGCATGGCAAGCTGGTACTTATCAGAAAAAGCGATGCGTCCAGTCTATGCCTCCTATCAACAAATACAGCAATTCACCGCCGATGCCGCCCATGAAATCCGCACACCGCTCGCTTCGATTCGGGCGACAGTAGAATCGGTGCTAATGAGTGAGAAAGTTTCAGAACAAGAAGCACGGGAAACTCTACAGACCATTGATCGCCAAACGATTCGCCTCTCGCAATTAGTGCAGGATTTACTAATGCTCTCACGGATGGAAGGGCAGGTTTCTAAGCAATCACCAAGCCAATCCTGTTGTCTTAATGACATTGTGAGTGACTTAATCGAAGAAGTAGCCGCGATCGCGATGCAATCACAAATTACGCTACATTTGCAACTCGTTAACAAGATTCCGATCTATGTTGCGGGTAATGAAGAACAAATCTATCGCTTGATTTTTAATATTCTGATCAATGCTATCCATTACACTCCAGAAGGTGGCAAAGTCCAAATATTTTTGGAACAGAGCGATCGCATGGCGACGATCCGTATTGAGGACAATGGTATCGGTATTGCTGAAGCTGATTTGCCACATATTTTTGATCGCTTCTATCGCGCCCATAGCGATCGCTCTCGGCAAACGGGTGGAACTGGCTTAGGGCTTGCTATTGCTATGGCGATCGCGAAGTCGCATCAGGGCAATATCCAAGTCAAAAGTCAACTCGGCAAAGGCAGTATATTCACGATTCGATTAGGACTTAATGACAGAGAAATCTAATCAAAACCCTTAGATATTCTTAAAGGCTGCCAATCACTTATCGCTTTGGGTAAGACAAAGCCAAATTATAGGTAGTTCTAATTAAACAGATAATGATTGGCGTTGCGAAGCAACGCCAATCATTATCTGTTTAATTTAGATTGTTAAAGTAATTGACTATGCTCTCTTCAGCTTTAATGACAGGCAAAAATAACTGGTACTCCCATCCTTCTCCAGCAGGCTGATCCTTTTTAGCAATGTAGTCTTGCCTTGGACCGCCTTTTTCCTCACCTGCATAACTTTCCACAGCATGAAAGACAAAGATTCTAGCGTAAGCATAGCCGAGTAAGTATAGGCATAACATACCAAATAGGACAGCGAGCAATTTATTTTTCTTCTGCATAATCATCGAATAAATTGTAAAAATAGCGATGCTAAACTAGCAAATCTCTGCAAGTGATTTTGATCTACTGTAAAGACGGCAGAGTGTTTCTAAAAAGTTCCCAATTTGCATCGAACAAACGGGCTAACGGTGTAGCTGCAATCTGATATTAAAAAAATTTATTAGAAACTTACTATTTAAAATTATCTTACGAGGGATCTCAAATTGAATCAAAGCAAGGTGCGTTACATTTCATTAATGGGTTGAGTCGAGGGAGGCTATTACGCCCCGCCCCTCTCAGTTAGATCCGTGCGTGCGACTTTCGCCGCACACGGCTCCCGATATTCTTAGCTGTCGCTTTTGCTCATGTGGATGTAATGGTGGCAGGATTCATGTATTGCTACAAGGTTTCCCTGCTTCCAATTTTGATGATTTCTATCTACGTGGTGTAGATGGATTGTTTCATCTCCTAGGAATTTTAATCCGCAGGATTGACATGAATGGCTTTGCCGTTTTAGAGCTTTAGAGGTGTTACTGTCATAGAGCTTGCTGTTACGCTCGCTCCAGTAGACCATATCTCCATCATAAGGAGATTTCGCGCCTTTGACGTTGATATGTTTGTTTTCGGAGTAAGGAACATCAGGGAAGGCTTTTCTTATTAGAGCTTCACAACTCTGGCAATTCTGCTTAGTTTCCTTGTTAAACACCTTAAATGCGCGATGATTGATGTGCCAGAGGGAATTCCTTGCGCCATCCATCTTGCAATGTTTATGGTAGTTTCTCCAACCTCTAACAACAGGTGCTAGCTTTTGAGCTTTGACCGTTGCACCAATGTTTGGGTTATTGACGATGGCTTTAACCTTTTTACAGAAAGCTTTATAGTTTGCCACTGAGGGTGTACTGCGAAACTTTCCATTTTTCTGACACTTGAAATGCCATCCGAGAAAGTCAAAGCCATCTTTCGTAGCAGTTATCTTAGTCTTTCTTGCACTAACGTTCATTCCTCTTGATGCTAGAAAATTGCTGATTCTAACAAGTATTTTCGCTTCATCGTCTTGAGGTTTAAGAATAATTACCATGTCGTCAGCATATCTAACGCTATAGTGAATATCCTCTATCCCATTCAATGCGATATTTGCTAACAATGGACTGACCACTCCACCTTGAGGCGTTCCTTGGTCTGGAAATCCTACATTTACTCCAGCTTTAAGGCATCTGAAAATACCTAGCTTTAGTCCCCTTGGGGCGATTAGGTTGTCCATGATTGCAGCGTGGCTGATGCGGTCAAAGCATTTTTCAATATCCAGTTCAATGACTCGTTTATTGATTCCGTTTGCATTACTTTTTAGGTTTAGTTGTAGGATTTTCTGAGCATCATGTGCTGAACGTCCTGCCCTAAATCCATAGCTCCTTGCATGGAAAGTTGCTTCATGTGCGGGTTCAAGAGCGTATTTTGCTAGGCATTGCCAAGCTCTATCGGCGATGGTAGGCACTTTTAGCATTCGGGTTGTCCCATCTTTTTTAGGGATAGGAATTTCTCGTAAGCCTTGGTGTTCCCAGTTGATATAGTTTTTAGCTAATACATCAGCTAGTACTAGACGTTCCTCGAATGAGAGGGATGCTTTACCATCTATACCTGCTGTTCTCTTACCTGCATTTAGTTGTGTTACTTGTCGGATTGCTAACAATCTAGCCGATTGAGATTTGAGAATTAGTTTTTGGATTGACTTCGCTCTTTGCTTGTCTCCAACTTGAACCGCTTTATACACTCGCTTTTGTAGCTTGAAAAGGTTCACTCGAAATTTCTTCCAAGGTAACGCTTTCCATAGTTCACTAACATTTCTGCTGTGTCTAACCATAGTCTGCTCTAGTTTGTGTGTTCTGAATACCTTGGGGCAATTACGCCCCATCCTACCCGAATCTAAGGGATTATTCCTCTCGTAGTGGTCTACCATAAATTCGACAATTTACAGACCTTAGACTCGTTTTTATTCGTTCCGTCCAGATGATTGATTGTCCCTTTAGATGTAGCCACTTCAACCGCCAGAACCCCTTACTCTTGCCGCTACTAGGGTGATGGTGCGGCGGGATACTTATCTCTGGCGAGGTCAGTCTTTAATATTGCGGCTGCCTTCTCGTAGGTTGCTTTTTTAGGCTCGGTTTCATCTTGGGGACTCCCTGTTAGCGCCAGTGTCACTTGCAATTAGTGTCTGTTTGCACCCTGTTCCCAGCTTCATCCTGTAAAGTTCGAGTTTACTCAATGTGGGCAGGTAAGGAGTCAGTCTTGAGTTTAGACGGAGAGACTTTCACTCTCATCGTCTGGACAGTTAAGCTAGTCTTAGGAGACTTGGCTCTAGCGTTTATCTACGGACTGTTTACCGTGTTTCGCGCTAAACGAATCGCACCGCCCTACAAGATCAGTGATCTCCCCTCTCCAATTCCCAAAAAACAGCGAACATCATCATGCAATTAATAATTTTGTTTAAATGAAACTTACTTAGTACGGTCTAGTATTTCAGTAACTAGATTTTCCCATTCCATCTGATGAATTTCTTGTTGCTTTTTTAAATTACTATCAGAAGGAGTATATTCAATTAGGGGACGATTATTTGCTTCGGCTTTACGAATAATATCTGCATTTTTAATAAAACTTTTAAATATTACAGAAGCTTTGCTTTTGCGAATGTTTCTTGCTTCCCATTCGCGAAACTCTCTATCCCACTTTTTATTTTCAAGCGTTGCTTGGGGATCAATTTTTGAATAAAGAACCCCAAGCAATTCAACTTCACAGGAAGCTTTGCATTTCTTTAACCGATCTACACGTTCAACAATTTTGTCTAATCCCCAATGGGAATAAGCGTCTAGAAATGTTGGAACTATAAAATAACGACTGAGAGAGAGAGCATTTAGAGTGATCAGTCCAAGACTCGGTGGACAATCAACGATAATATGCGTATAAGCTCTACCGTATGGATCATTTAGTTTGTGTAAAGCATTAAAGAGGATATCTGTTGCACTAAGGTAGTAGCGATGATAGCCCACAAGTTTGTCCTGAATATCAATAAGTTTAAGACTAGATGGAAGTAAATCAAGCTTTAATCCTTCAATAGGCGTTACCCTAATGTTATTGAGATTAAATGTTTCACTATCATCTTCTCTCTTTATTTCATGATCGAAAAGTTGGTATAGTGTTTTGTTGTTTTTATCTATTTCTGTATACTGATCTTTATTCAAAAGCGTCAGTGAAGCATTGCTTTGAGGATCTAGATCGATAAGTAAAACTGATGCTGGTTTCTTATTATTACCAGATTTTGGTTCGAGTTCTCTTTTTGCTAAAGTAGCTGCAACATTTACCGCAGATGTTGTTTTCCCCACCCCACCCTTGAGATTTATAAAGCTAATTACTGTAGCGTTTCCGATCTTCATTTATTTGTCGAGTTTATGGATGTTTTAACAACGTAATTTGGAATTATCTAACGGCGACAAATCTGATTGTAATTGTTTTGTAGAAACTGTTCTGCAACATATCCAAATTCTTTGAGATCAGGAATATATATACGAACCCAAGAAACTCCTTCTGAAACACCTTCACAGCTTATAACATAAATTCGATCTCCTTTGCTTAAAGTTGCGAAAACAAATCCCCCATTACCTTGTCTAGTCGCTAAGTTTCGTACATTCACATCATCTGCGATTACCAGTGTTGTAGACTGACCTCTGATAAATTTTTGAGCAACTGCTTCTCTAGGATTGAATAGTAGTTTGCCAGCATTTGCCGAGAATACGGGAAACAAGCTAAAAGTAATAGCCGTAAGTAGAGAGAAATTTCTAAATGACATTCTAAACATATCTAAAATATTGGCAATTTCTAAAAGTCTATTGGTGACGATGAGTAGAATTTTTAAGCTACAGCAAACTCCGTTAACTTCCGAGTCTCAGGATCATGAAAAGCCAAAACAATATCAGACTTAGGAATACCTTCCGTTAACAACTCATTAGCAATCCCCTCTTCAGTCCAATCCTCCTCGATATAAACCTTCTCATTTTTAATACTAATATGAACATGAGTATTATTGATTCTCTTCTGATTAACCCAATCTATAGACATCCATAGATAATGATCATGCACTTCATCAAAAATCAAGCAAGTTTGATATTTTTTTCTAGCCGAGCGATTAGCAAGATAATCATGCTCCGTCAATATGCTTTTAATGATTTGACGATAATTAGTTAATTTGTCCATTGCACTATCTCTTCCTTTTCTATATTTACAACAAGTAAAGCAAGTTGATTTAATTTGACTATTGCTTGGATTGATTTTCTTTGGAAGAAGGTGTTATATACTTCATCTTTAATAGCCAAGTAAATCTCTTGATATTCATCTTGCAATAATCGAATTAAATCTCGATAAATTATATACTGCCCCAAAGCTAACTCAAAGTCTTTAACCAGTGAAAGACTAATGAAGCTTTTAATTTCAATAATAATTTTGCGCTGCCTTTGTGTTTCTGAAATAAATTTTTCCACAGCTAAATCAGGAAAAAGTTCAAGATCTTCATACTCTAGCGGATAAGGATCAGCCGTAATCATCCAACCATCCTTAACTAAAGCATTTTTGATAGCCTGATGGTAAATATCCTTTGCCATAATTTTCCATGTTTACTCAACATACATTAACAAATTAAGCACCTATTCAATCCCCCTAACCATCGATCACCATACTCATAAACTTTTCAACAAGCAATCAAGCGATCACACATGCTACTAGAGCAGGCTAGTGATACCATTCGAGTCAAGCTTTACTTTTGAGATTTGCCTTTTCATGCTCATTTCATTTTCTTATGAAACACTACAGTATAAGAATCCTATGCACTGTTCAAGATATGACTATGTTATTTACTGCAAAACGACGATTAGCCTCAACTTTACTAATTTTAGCGGCGGCAAGTAGTAATTTAGCGGCTTGCACAGCTAGCACTCAAACATCAGCAGAGACGGCAACGGCAAAACCCGAAGCAATAAAGACCGAAAAGCAAGCAGGTAAACCATCGTCAATGAATCATTCAGGTGGCATGATGTCCCATGATTCTATGGATTTGGGAGTGGCTGATGCCGAATATGACCTGCGGTTTATTGATGGCATGACACCCCATCATCAAGGCGCGATCGCCATGGCACAGGATGTCTTAAAGAATTCTCAGCGTCCTGAATTACGGAAGTTAGCTAACGAGATTATTGCCGCACAGGAAAAAGAGATCGCGCAGATGGGGGAATGGCGCAAAGCATGGTATCCCAAGGCTGGAGACAAGTTAGTGATGTGGCACGAAGACATGAAGCACTCCATGGAAATGAGTCCAGAATTTCGTAAAAACATGATGATGACTATGGATTTGGGAAGTGCCGATGCTCAATTTGATTTGCGATTTATCGAAGCCATGATTCCTCACCACGAAGGGGCTTTAGTGATGGCAAAGGATGCGATCGCCAAGTCAAAACGTCCTGAAATTCAGAAACTCGCTCAAGAGATTCTTGATTCTCAAAAAGCAGAAATTGAACAGATGCAAGCATGGCGCAGAGCTTGGTACGGCAAGTAGAAATGTTTAGCACCACACACATGTAAGGGCAATTCATGAATTGCCCTTACATGTGGTGAGGGTTTCAAGTTGGTTCGGTGCAAATCCTAGATGTAGTAGGGGCGATTTATGAAAAGAATTTATGGCACTTGTCTGAGCTTAGTTTTGCTTGTCAATCCCTTGCTTAATCCTGTAGCAATCCTTGCCCATGCAGGACATGGCGATGAATTTGGACATGGTGATGCGATCGCCAATCCATCGGCGATTGAAATTGATCAGAATACGGCTCAAAAAGTGGGCATCAAAGTTGAATCTGTCAGCAAGAAAACTATGGCGATCGCTATCAAAGCGACGGGACAGATTGAACCTTTACCCGATGGCAAAGTGAAAGTGACATCACCGATTAAGGGAACTTTGATTTCGTTGTTAGTGCAACCTGGGGATAAGGTGGAAGCGGGGCAAGTAGTCGCAGTGCTATCTAGTCCTGAACTGACGGATTTGCGGGTGAATGCCCTAGAGAAACAATCTGACGCTGTGGCAAGTGTGCAGGAGGCGATCGCTAATTTGCAATTTGCGAAACAGAACTATGGCAATCAACAGCAAATTGTGGAAGCGGAACTGCGTCAAGCGGAAACTGAATTAAAGATTGATCAGGAACGTTACGATCGCGATCGCGAATTACTGGCAAGTGGGGCGATCGCAAGGCGACAATTTCAGGAATCGGAAAGCCGATTTCTGGCTGCTAAATCTAATTTATCCAAAGCATCAGGTCGTTTACCATTGCTAGAAGCGGCGGCTCAAGTCACCAAAGCTGAAGCAATGCTAGAAGCAGCGCAATCGAGAATTGAGTTAAGTGGTTCGGCATATGCTGCTCGTTTACGACAGTTAGATTCTAATGCTGACGCTGACGGAAGGGTGACAATTGCTGCGCCGATTTCAGGTGTAGTTAGCGATCGCGAAGCCACGATTGGCGAAGGTTTTGAAGAGGCAGGTAAATCGATTATGACGATTGTGAACGATCGCCGCGTCTTTGCCACCGCAAATATTTTTGAAAAGGATATCAATCGCATCAAGATCGGACAAAAGATTAATGTCACTGTGGCAGGAATATCAACCAATTCCCCAACTAATACAAAGCTACAAGGCACAATTACCACCATCGGTTCGGTAATTGCAGGTGAACAGCGCGTGATCCCTGTTAAGGCAGAAATTAATAATGCCAATGGACAGCTAAAGGCGGGGATGTTTGCAGAATTGGAGCTTCTCACCAGTCAAGCCTTAAGTCCTGTGATCGCAATTCCTGTGATCGCGGTGGTGGATGTACAAGGTAAAAAATTGGTCTATGTGGAGAACGGTAAATCCTTTGAGCCAACGGAAGTAGAACTCGGTCAAGTCTCCGATGGATTTGTGGAAGTAAAAAGTGGTTTGTTTGAAGGCGATCGCATCGTGACTGAGGGAGCGCCTTTGCTTTATGCCCAATCGCTGCGCGGTAATCCCAATAAGGCTGCGGTTGAAGAGACTAAAGTAGATAGTAACAACGCGCTATCTCTGCCTTGGTGGAGTTTCCTGATTGCCACAGGTGTAGTCGGCGGCGCGGTTTATGGGGGCTATTGGCTGGGTAAACGAAAGAATTTAGCCGCAAATAATACTAACAATGTGTTTTCTCCCAATTCTATAGAAACCATTTATCTTCCTAGTTTGCCAACTTCTGCTGCCACAAAAACGGAAGGAGAGCCAGAATAAGCCTATTGCTCAACTCTATTAGGACTTACGCAAAATTTTCTAAAACCCTCACCCCTAGCCCCTCTCCCATTAGAGCATGTTTGAGAAGTCTCTTATTTAGCGTAAATTTCTGCTTTTACCCCCCTTAATCCCCCCCTTGCAAAGGGGGGAAACTCAGATTCTCCCCCTTGTAAAGGGGGAGTTAGAGGGGGTAAAAACTTCTCAAACACTCTCTAAGAAGCCATTTAAGAATTGTCTAGATCCCCCCCAGCCCCCCTTAATACCAATTCACGAAAGTGTAGCAACACTTTTGTGAATTGAAAACCAAACCCAGTAAGGGTTTTAAAAACAAAAAATGGCTACGCCATTTTTTGTTTTGGTATAAAAAGGGGGGAGAATTATCTTCTTCCCCCTTTTTAAGGGGGATTGAGGGGGATCTTTTAGTTTTTTTATACTAAAAAGTAATTCTTAAATAGTTTCTAAGGGCGAGGGGAACAAGAAAAGCAGTCCTAAATCTGACCGCCTACGCCTTTAAACTTCTCAACAAACGCTGCAATTTTTTGGAAAACGCTTTGTTTCTTGGTTTTGTATTGTGCATTAAGCGGACTCATTTTCGGCAGTGTTGAATTTAACTCAGTCCCATTCTCGCTGGCGAACTCGCGTTTCAGGGAGACCCTGATATAACGCTTGGCTTCTTCGACCTTCAAGCCTTCGGAACGAATCAACTCATCAGCTTCGCGGGCTTGCTCGGCTTGGGCAAATTTATAGAATGTATCAATGATGTTGGCTTTATCTGCCATCTCATCGAGATTGGTTTGATTAATAAAATCCACAATTAGGCTTTCTTTAGCGCGATTACCTAGGCTGGCTCGAATCAAGCGGCGCACTTCTTCGATCAATTCGCCCTTACTTTTATTCTTTTTATTCTGCTCAAAAATTAGCTCAAGAATGTAATCCAGATTGATTTCTTGGGATTTTAGCAAATCCACTTCAAACACCACATCATCCCAATCGATCGCGGATTTTTCTTTTTCGCTCCCCGCTTTTTCACGGCGCAACCAGTCGCGGATATCGTTGTAGGTGGATCGGTAATCTTGAATGGTGCGATCGCTCGGAACCTTGATTGTTTGCAGTGTCGTCAGGGCTTCATCACTTAAATAATGCTTGGCTTTAAATACTTCAACTGCCGCCGAGTCATTCACATCGACATATTGCAAGGCTCTCAGGCTGGCAAATTCATCGTAATTTTGCAATACGTTTTCCACGCGCAAATATTCACCAAATAGCTTGGCAAAGTCTTTTTTATCTTTTTCTAAAACAATCTCGTCGGGGTTGGGAAAACGCTGTTCTAATTCTGTCACCACCTCCACAAAGCCGCGCCGTGCTTCACCCGTCACCACATCGGTAAAGCCGCCCATGTATTCCCTGTAGCTTTTTTCCAGCACCACGTTTTTGGTGTTTTTATCGCCAAACAGGGTAATGGCATCGATGGTGGCTTGTTCTAAATCGCGGAAGGTGACGATATTGCCAAAGGTTTTGGTGGCATCATAAATGCGGTTGGTGCGCGAATAGGCTTGCAGCAAACCGTGATAGCGCAGGTTTTTATCGACAAACAGGGTATTGAGGGTAGGCGCATCAAATCCCGTCAGGAACATCCCCACCACGATCAGCAGGTCGATTTCTTTGGCTTTTACTTGCTTGGCAAGATCGCGGTAGTAGTTTTGAAAACCGTTGTTATCGACGCTGAAGTTGGTTTTAAACAGGGCGTTATAGTCAGCGATCGCCACACTCAAAAATTCTTTGGCGCTGCTATTCATGGCTGATACATCAAAGCCTTCATCCGATATCTCTCCCACTGCATCCTGTGCTTCATTGGCGGCAAAGGAAAAAATGGTGGCGATTTTTAGGGTTTTTTGTACCCCCCCCTCAGTCCCCCCTTAGCAGGGGGGAGGCTCGGTTCTCCCCCTTCAAAAGGGGGAGTTAGAGGGGGTTCTTGAGATTGCAACTGCTTAAATGTTTCGTAATACAGCTTGGCAGCGTCCACACTGCTCACGGCAAACAGGGCATTAAAGCCCTTGCTGGCTTGATAAGCGCCCCCTTGCAAGCGGTGCGTTTTTTGGCGGAAGTTATTCAAGATGTATTGGGAAATCTCGCGAATGCGATTGGGGTGTAACAGGGCTTGTTTGTTTTCGGCGGCGTTTAGCTTCTGCTCGTCCTGCTCGGTTTCAATGGCTTTGAATTTTGGGCGCACATCGTTGTAATCCACCTTGAACTTCAGTACTTTTTCATCACGGATCGCGTCGGTGATCACATAGGAATGTAGCTCACGACCAAACACGCTGGCGGTGGTGTCTGCACCCAGAGCGTTTTGCGGAAAAATGGGCGTGCCAGTGAATCCAAACTGATAAAACTTCTTGAATTTTTTCCGTAGGTTCTTCTGCGCCTCACCAAACTGGCTGCGGTGGCATTCATCAAAAATAAATACGACCTGCTTGTTGTAGATGGCTAGGTCGCTTTCGGTTTTCATCAGGTTATTCAGTTTCTGGATCGTGGTGACGATGATTTTGTTGTCGTCTTTATCCAGATTACTTTTCAGCCCCGCCGTGCTGTTGGAGCCATTGACGCTATCGGGCGAAAAGCGTTGATATTCCTTCATGGTTTGGTAATCGAGGTCTTTGCGATCGACCACAAAAAACACCTTGTCGATAAAATCTAGTTCGGTCGCCAGTCGTGCCGCCTTAAAGCTGGTTAGGGTTTTGCCTGAGCCTGTGGTGTGCCAGATATAGCCGCCGCTCTCAATTTTGCTCCATTGTTTGGCTTGGTAAGCGCTGTTGATTTTCCACAAAATGCGCTCGGTGGCGGCAATCTGGTAGGGGCGCATCACCAGCAAAGTATCATTCACATCAAAAACTGAATACTGCAATAAGACACTGAGCAGAGTATTTTTCTGAAAAAATGTGGTGGTAAAGTCTTTCAGGTCTTTGATCAGGTTGTTATCGGCTTTCGCCCAGTTCATGGTGAAGTCAAAGCTATTTTTATTGCGCTGGGTGGTGTTGGCAAAGTAGCGGGTATCGGTTCCGTTGGTAATGACAAACAGTTGCAGATATTTATAGAGGGAATGTTCGGCGTTAAAGCTTTCTTTGCTGTAGCGATGCACTTGGTTAAAGGCTTCCCGAATGGCTACGCCGCGCTTTTTTAGTTCTATTTGGACGAGGGGTAAGCCGTTTACCAAGATGGTGACATCGTAGCGATTGGCTTGTTTACCCTTTTGTTCAAATTGCTTGATGACTTGGACTTTGTTACGGGCAAGGTTCTTTTTGTCGAGGAGGTAGATGTTTTGAATGCGGTCATCATCAAATGTAAAATCAAGGATATAGTCGTCATGGATTTTGCGGGTTTTATCGGTAATGCTGTCGCTCGGTTTATCTAAATAGGTTTCGACAAAACGCTGCCATTCGCGATCGCTAAACTGCACGTTATTTAGTGTCTGCAATTGCTCGCGGACGTTGGCTAACATGGTTTGGGGGGTGGTGATGCTGGGTAGGTATTGATAGCCTTGATTTACTAAATCCTGAATAAACTCGCCCTCTAAGTCATATTCGCTTTGGTAGCTTTCCTTAACTCTTGATTGCTTGCTGTATTGTTCAAGAATGATAAAGTTATTGGATTCGGCGATCGCGTTGTAGTTGGTCATGATTCAACCTTATTAAATAAAAGCAGCAGGAGAAACATTAAAGTATTCTCCCAATTTCTTGGCTTGAGTTTTGCTAATCTCTCTTTTGCCACTAAGTATTGCTGATACTAGTCCTTTATTTAAACCAGTTGCTCTAGCTAGTTCAACTTGCTTGATTTCCCTTGCTTCCATTAAATGCTGTAGGAATTCATGGGGCTTGGTGTTTATCCATTCTTGAAAAGAATAGGTTTTTTCTTCGTAGTCTCGAATCAGTTTTACTAGCAACATGAATAGTGCAGTTTCGGCTTCGGTGCGTTCATGGCGCTTAGATAGAAGATTTTCTGTAACCGTAAGAAATTGCTCGTATTCTGGCTGCGTTTCGATGATCTTTGGACTGATTTCGTATCTATTAAGCAACTCTACATAGCTATCTCTGTTAATAGTGAGGGTCATTTTTCCATTCATCCTTGCTGTAGTCAGCGTGGTTGAGAAAGTATTTAAAGTATGCGACTTGGCTTTCGTAGTCGATCGCCAGAATTAGGCGATATCTATTGCCTTTAATATTGAAAACTGTAAACCTACCAACGGCTTCAGCAGATGGATAGTCGGCTTGCACATCGATCAGATTTTTCCAGTTAGAGTTTTCAACTTTTTTGGCGAAGTTTTTAACTATTTCGACTGTATTAGGGTATTGAGCAGCAGCTTTAATCAGTTTTCCGACCGAGATAAGATGCACGGGATCTTCCTTGTAAATGTAAGTTTGTCATGAGTCACGATTTATCTCTTTTTGCTGTTAGATTCCTATTATTAGTATCCATGTTTACATATTGACAACTAGTTGTCAATATGTAAACAAATTGCTGTCGGCGTTCCTGAATCTGTTTGAGGACATCAGAAATCTGCAAACAATTTTGATGTAGGGGTAGAGCATTTGCGTCACAATTTCTCAACTTTTCGCTAGAATCTCGATTGGCAAATGCTCTACCCTCTCCGCAGTTGAGGATTGACTTGCGATCGCGTTAAGTTTAGGGCAGAGCATTCCTGTATACAAAATCTAATGATAAGCATCAACAGTTGCAGGAATGCTCTGCCCCTACCTAAAAATTAATTGCTTGCCCCTTCCTCTAAAAACTTTTGCTCCGCTAGTCTTTCCTTTACTTCAATTAGGGCATGATGAAGTTTTTCTTCTAATAGTTGTTTAGGAGGGAGATTAGTCCAATACTCAGCAACCATGATGTTATCTTTCTGCATATTAAGCAGTTCTACCTTCTCCGATCCTGCTTCGGCGCAGAGAATAAGACCAATCGGAGCGTGTTCATCTTCGGTTCGTTCATACTTGTCGAGCCAATTTAGATACAGTTCCATCTGCCCTTTATGGGCTGCTTTAAATTTCCCAATTTTCAATTCGATCGCTATCAGTCGTTTTAGTTTGCGGTGAAAGAAAAGTAAGTCGAGATAAAAATCTTCTCCGTCTATGATCATGCGCTTTTGTCGCTCTACAAATGCAAAGCCTTTGCCTAGTTCTAAAATGAATAGTTCCAGTTCCTTTATTAGAGCGTTTTCTAGTTCATTTTCCAAGTAACCATCTTTTAAACCCAGAAAATCAAGAAAATAAGGATCTTTGAAGTTTCCGTGCAAATGATCTGCTTTGACTAATGACAGCTTAGTATTAGAAATTTCACTGCGCTCAAAGGCTTTACGCTCAATTTGGTTTTGCAGTTCCCGTTTGCTCCATTTGCCTGTAATTGCTTGGTTAGCATAAAACATTCTGGCTTCATGATTTGGCAGGGGCAGCAAAAGGGTAAAGTGCGTCCAGCTTAATTGTGACACCAGTGGTGACACAATCTCAAAATCAGGAAAGGTCTCTGCAAATTGCATCATGCGTCTGATATTTCTAGCGGCAAAGCTTTTTCCATAAAATAAAACAAGTTCCTTTGCCAGTAATTCCACTACTTGCTTACCATATTCCGCTCGCTCTCCACGAAGCACTTCCTGATTGATCCGTCTGCCAACTTGCCAATAGGTTAGGGTTAGGGCGCTGTTTACCGCCATAATTGCCTTGTTACGACCTTCTTCAATCAAGGTCTTTATTTCAAGAAGTAGTGGATCAGCACCTAGATCGGTTAATTCGTTTTTTTGTAAGTTGCTCATCTTATTTCTCATCCTCCTTAGATTGGGGAAAGCTTAACAACAAGTTGCGGTAGTAGTTATATTGTTTTTTGCGATCGCCTTATAATTGGTCATTGGTTTTTGTCCTCTAAAGCAGGGAAAATAATTTTGATGTAGGGGTAGAGCATTTGCGTCACAATTTCTCAACTTTTCGCTAGAATCTCGATTGGCAAATGCTCTACCCTCTCCGCAGTTGAGGATTAACTTGCGATCGCGTTAAGTTTAGGGCAGAGCATTCCTGTATCCCAATTCTAGTGATAAGCATCAATAGTTGCAGGAATGCTCTGCCCCTACCTAGAAATTAATTGTTTGCCCCTTCCTCCACTTTGGGAAAACTTAACAACAAATCGCGGTAATATTCGTATTGCTGTTGCCGCAAGGCGATTTCACGGGGCAAGCCTTCGCTGATGGAATGGGTGAGGGTGTCGAATTTGTCGAGGATGGTGACGATGCGGGCTTGTTCTTTGAGTTGTGGAACTGGGATTTTAAAGCTTTTTATAATTCCTGAGTTGATGTCACCTCTTGCACCTTGCCCCAGTCCTTTGAGGTTTTCATGGTTAAGACTTACCCAATGAAAAACATATCGATACAAGGCTTTTTCTGGATCGATTTCCAAACAGCAACAGTGCTGGTTAGTTGTTAATGGAATTTTATTGATTGCAGATCGTCCTGCGGTTGCGCCTGAGATCGCAATAATAACGCAATTTCTAGGAATCCATTTGACGGATGAATTTTTCAATGCAGAAGGAGTTATCTTAATTTCTGTTTCTTCTATGTCAGAAAACCTTACTTCTTGCGTTCTTAACCAAGGAATTGTGCCACCATCGTAATATTCTGATTTGCCTGCTGTGGGAGTACTACCAGAGTATGATTTGAGGGATACGTCTCCCAATGTCTTCCACTCCACTTCACCTTCTTCAAAAGTCAACAGCCGATCGCGGTAGTAGTTATATTGCTTTTGGCGATCGCTTAGCTCAGCGCTAAGTTCGGCGGTCAACTCGGCAGTCAGCGCTGTAAAAGTGTCCAAAATCCGCACGATTTCGGCTTGAATCGCAAGAGATGGATTTGGAATTTTAATACTATTTAAATTCTTTTGGTTTAGTTTTGGCTGGGCAGCTCCTGATATGTATGGAGTTAAGTCAATACTGTTTAGATAATATTCAATATACCGACGTTCAGCATAAGTATCGAACTTGAGTATATGAGCATGATTGTTTACCCAGCTTTTTCCGCTAATACTAAATGCTATGGGGGTATTTCTTGCTACCAAATTTGCTCCATCTTCTGAAACAAGCAAAAAGTCACCGTCAAAAATATAGTCTTTTACATAGTCAACAATTCCAGATGCACCATAATATGGGATTTCACCAGAATCTCTTGACCCACTTGCGACAGGTTTACGCATAAAATCAAGGTTTTCTGCAAGCTCCCCCAACGGCTTCCACTCCACCGCCACTCCATCCAACAACCTTTCCAGAAAATTCATATCACTCATACATCACCTCCATCAAAAAACATGATCAATTGTCTAGAATATCGGGATTTTTAAGAGATTTTTTCTCGTCTGAAGCAAGACGGCGTTCGACTTTTTTGACATCTTCAGCAGGGGGCAAAGATTCGGGACGAATGCCCCGTTCTAGTAACGTCTTGCGAACCGCTTGGTTATTCGTGATATGTTCACTAGAAATTTCTGGCTCTGTCTTCATTTGATTTTGCTGTGCATTAAAGATCGTAATTTCAGCCGCAAAATCTTTAGCCTTTAAAATAATAGTTGGTGCAAAATCCGCAAGAGATCTGCGATCGGGTACTTTCCATTGGGCTTTCATGGCTTGGGTAGATTTGCCAAATAGAGCAGTGTCACCTTTATCAGTTAGAGAGTTGATGATGTCTTTTTGCATGATCTTAATTTAAGTTGTATTTTTTAGCCCTCAATACTCAACAATTGTGCAACAGCCTGTTGCACAAATTCGACATTTGTTTTATCCAATCCCTGCAATTATCGGGAGATCGCTTCAATTGTGGATACTCGATTTACGGATCAATTCTTGGGTTGTCGTCCCAAAAATATTATTCATCGCTAAGTAGGTCAGCAAAAGAAACCTGTAAATGCCCAGATCCCCGACTTTTTCTAGGCAAGCAAAGACAATTTGCAAATTCACAAAAAAAGTCGGGGATCTTAATCTTTGCTTTTTAAGTTTTCTTATGCCTAGCTACCTACAGATCCTCCGTTTTAAATTCGCTATAACCCTCATAGTAATAACTAACATCAATACCCCTCATAAACAAAGCGCGATCGCCAATTTGATCCGTCAGCGCATTTTTCAACAACACCTTAATTTCCACATCCTTCACCACACTACGCTGCATAGCGGAAAGATAATCATCCTTATCCACTAGATTCCAATCTATAACCTGCTTGATTTCTTTTTTGAGCATCAAGTCTAGCCAAATGCGCGTAGCGCGTCCATTGCCCTCACGGAAAGGGTGAGCAACATTCATCTCCACATATTTTTCAATAATCTGATCAAAGTTCCCTTGTGGCATTGCGTCGATTTGTTCCAGAGCCGCTTTTAGATAAAGCACTGGCGCAAAACGGAAATTACCCTTAGAGATATTCACCTCGCGGATTTTACCAGCACCCCCTCTAACTCCCCCTTGCAAAGGGGGAGGATCTGAGTTTCCCCCCTGCGAAGGGGGGATTAAGGGGGGTAAAAACAAATAGGCATGAATGAAGGCAAGCCCTTTGAACGTGCCAACTTCCACCTTATCAATATCGCCAGAGTCAAAAAACAGCTTTGCCTTTTGTTTGCTGATTTTTTCCTCAGCCTTAGCCAGATCCACCTGATTAGTGATGTTTAATTTATTTTCCATTGTCATGATCCTTCTCCCTCAATCTCCGCCACGATCGCATCAATCTCAGCACGCAAGCGATCGATCTTGGCAACAGTGGTTTTTAATTCCGCATTCAGCGCCGTGATATTCGTGATTTCGCGGGTATCCTCAGCTTCCACATAGCTGCTCACCGACAGATTGTAATCATTAGCAGCAATCTCTTCAAAAAGCACCGATCGCGCAAAATGAGCAACGTTTTCCTTGCGATCGAACACCCCCATGATTTCGGCAATGTGGTCATCGGTCAGGGTGTTAGTGTTGGTTTCTTTTTTAAACAATCCACTGGCATCAATAAACTGGATGGCAGTATCGGGCTTGTGTTTCGATAGCACCAAAATCGTCACCGCGATCGTCGTGCCAAAAAATAAATTAGGCGCAAGGGCAATCACCGTTTCCACATAGTTGTTATCCACCAGATACTTTCTGATTTTGGCTTCCGCACCGCCACGGTAAAAAATTCCAGGGAAGCAGACGATCGCCGCACGACCCTTACTCGATAAATAGCTCAAACAATGCAACACAAACGCAAAATCAGCCTTAGATTTGGGCGCAAGTACACCAGCAGGCGCAAAGCGATCGTCATTAATCAGCGTTGGGTCATCACTACCAATCCAGTTCACCGAATAGGGCGGGTTAGAGACGATCGCATCAAAGGGCTTGTCATCAGCAAAATGCGGATCGGTCAGCGTGTTGCCCAACTGCATATTGAACTTGTCGTAATTGATGTTATGCAAAAACATATTCATCCGCGCCAAGTTATAGGTCGTGTGGTTCGTTTGATCGGTAATTGCTGTATCTTTCGCTTATAACCAAATTATCACTCTTTATCCCGCTCCAATGATTTGTTATGTCCCGATCATTTGTAATTAGGAATGAAAATTAATTAACTTGTGCAATTAAAACCAAAATTTGTTGTGGCGGGCTTCGCCCGCCACAACAAATTTTGGTTTTAATTAATTTTCATTCCTTACCATTCTGGGCAGTTATACCAATTCACGAAAGGATAACAATACTTTTTGTGAATTAAAACCTAAACCCCGTAAGGGTTTTTAAAACACAAAGTAGCTACGCCTTTTGTGTTTTGGTATTAGGTAGATCGCTTAGACTAGATTAAGAATTGTTAATTAGTTATAGCCAGTGTTGAGTACATTTAAACAAAAAACAAATCAAAAAATCATTGTCATTGGGGCAGGAATTGGGGGCTTAACGGCGGCGGCTTTGCTAGCTAAGCGTGGCTATGAAGTTATTGTTTATGACTTGGCTCTTGTTGCTGGTGGTTGTGCTTCGACATTTAAGCGGAGGGGCTTTACCTTTGATGTGGGTGCGACACAGGTTGCAGGATTAGAATCTGGAGGGATTCACGATCGCATTTTTCAAGAATTAGAACTTGAGATGCCTGAAGCGACTTATTGCGATCCTGCCTGTGCAGTATTTTTGCCAAATGAGAGTACTCCGATTAATGTCTGGCGCGATCGCCATAGGTGGAAAATCGAACGACAAAGGCAATTCCCCAATAGCGAACCATTTTGGGATTTTCTCGAAGACTTATTTTGGCGAAGTTGGCGATTTCAGTCCCGCGATCCAATTTTGCCGCCACGTAATGTTTGGGATGCTTGGCAATTAATTAAAGCTTTACGGGTTGATACTTTAGCCACTATTCCCTATACCTTTTCGACGGTGGGTGATGCTCTGCGTGGTTTTGGATTAGCAAACGATCAAAGACTCCGCACCTTCCTCGATTTGCAATTGAAGCTCTATTCTCAGGTGAATGCCGAAGAGACGGCTTTGCTTTATGCAGCAACAGCTCTAGCAGTTTCTCAATTCCCGTTAGGTTTATTCCATCTCAAGGGAAGTATGCAAGTTTTAAGCGATCGCCTAATTTCAAGTATTGAACGTGATGGCGGTAGGGTATTGATGCAGCATCAAGTTACAGCGATCGCCGATCAGGGTAAAAGTAAAAAGGTAAAAGTAAAAAATCTGCGATCGCAAGAGATTTTTGAAGATAGCGCCGATCACATCGTGGCGAATGTGACGGTGAATAATTTTGTGCAGCTTTTGGGAGATGCTGCACCTAAGGGCTATGTTAGGCGGGTTGCTGACCTCAAGCCTGCTTCAGTAGCTTTTGTCGTTTATTTGGGAGTGGATCGGGCTGCGATTCCTGAAGACTGTCCGCCGCATTTGCAATTTCTGGAAGCCTATGAAGATTCCACAATTAATAAACCACATTCGCTATTTGTTTCCGTTAGCAAAGAAGGAGATGGTCGCGCTCCTAATGGAAAAGCAACGATCATTGCTTCTGAATTTACTGATGCTGAGGTTTGGTATGGCGGTGAAGATTATCAGGAACTCAAAAAGAGATTTACGGAACGTGCGATCGCGCAGTTAAGTGGATATTTTCTTCTTAATGAAGAGACAATCATTCATATTGAAGCTGCCACTCCGCAAACTTTTGAACGCTATACAGGACGCGATCGCGGCATCGTTGGTGGTGTAGGAATGCGCGTTTCCACTTTTGGTCCCTTTGGTTTCGCTAATCGTACACCACTCAAAAATATTTGGTTAGTTGGCGACTCTACCCATCCAGGTGAAGGAACCGCAGGGGTGAGTTATTCGGCGCTAACAGTAGTAAGACAAATAGAGCAATCGTCACGCAAACTGATTTATCCCAAAACATAATTTATCCCAAAACATAAAATGGCTATGCCATTTTATGTTTTGGAAACCATTTAAGAATTGTCTAGATCCCCCCCAGCCCCCCTTAAAAAGACGTGAGTTCGATATAGCCATTTGCGGCGTGCGAAGCACGACGCAAATGGCGAAAAATGGTAAGAATCGCTTAGCGATTCTTACCATTTTTCGCTTTCGTCGAACTGACGTTAAAAAGGGGGGAGAATTAAATTCTTCCCCCTTTTTAAGGGGGATTGAGGGGGATCTTTTAGATTTAACCGCAGAAAGTAATTCTTAAATGGGTTCTTAACGTGACGTGAGTTCGATATAGCCATTTGCGTCGTGCTTCGCACGCCGCAAATGGCGAAAAATGGTAAGAATCGCTTAGCGATTCTTACCATTTTTCGCTTTCGTCGAACTAACATTGTTTTACAGCAATTACCGATCAAACGAACCACAAGAAAAAAATTGAAAGCGTTGCTTTGCAACGCTTTCAATTTTTTTTCTTGGTTTGAATTTGAGCGCAAAGCGCTGTAAATGTACAGTTTTATTCTTCAAACTGCCAGCGATCTTGAGAGGCGGCTTCGTCAAAGAAGCGTTTGGGGCGCAGAGTTAAAGTGATTTTGCCGAAGAGTTCCACTTCTGGCGGTAGCTCAAACCATGCAAACTGGAGATTGCCATCCTCACCCGCGATCGCAAAATAGCTATTCTCATCCCATTCGCGTTGAGCGCGATCGACTAGTACCAAGATATCCTCAGCGCGATCGCGGACAGAGCTAAGAACTTCTTGATTAATCGCCGCCTGTAAGGTGTCAGTATTACCACAAACCACTACTCCATCTTCTGCTTCATGGACGACAAACCAACCAGGCAGAGTTGCCCAAGTGGATGCAACGGCGGAATGGACAATTCCAAAGGGGGCTAATTCTTCAGTTTTTGGAGAGGACTTAAACTCATCAATTGATAGCGGTAATGTACCAACTACAGGCAAGATACGAGGAATACTATCTTCCGCATCGTAACGGAAGTTGGGCAGGTTTGGAGCTTTTTTCTTGGCGGGTGCTGACATTTCCATAAGCAGACGCTCGATCGCTGCACGCGCTTTCTCACTATGGGCAAACCGCAATCCCCGCGCAATCAGTCTAGTGCGTTCCTGTGGATCGATTTTGCCTTGTGTTGCTTTTAAGATTTGCAATACCACAGTGTCCCCAGGATGACGTGTAAATCCTTCAGGCAAGTTAGCAACATTAGAAGCTTCCTTAATTGCTTTAACAACATCCTTAGCTTCCAAAACATCAAGATTTTTTTCGAGTGCGAAGGTTGCCATCGCTACTCTCTCTGTCTGATTGAGTACGCGCAACTCATTAAGAATGTCACTGCCTTTCTGTTCAAAATGAGCGAGGACAATATCCGCCGCATTACCTGCTTGCAGACTCGCATAGACCTGTGAAGCAACCACAATCTGGTTTTGTTGAATTGGTTCAAAGCCAGTGTTCTCAAAAATTGCGAGAGAATTCTCACCCATTTTTTGGAGCATTTGACAAGCAATTCCCCACTGCACCCAAGTTCCTTCCTTATGGCGTAAGAGTTTCAAAAGTCCTTCAGAGTCGGTGGGAAGTGTGGCTACGGGAGTGGGCATGATTGTTTTGATAGTTCTTTTGTCTATGTTTCGGAGTTTAGATCCCCCTCAATCCCCCTTAAAAAGGGGGAAGAAGAAAATTCTCCTGCCTTTTTAAGGGGGGTGGGGGGGATCAGGATGGCTAAGCTGCTACTTGCTTAGAGTTATTTTTATGTTCGCGCATGGATTTCACAAAACGCTCGAACAGATAATCAGCATCGTGAGGACCAGGGCTTGCCTCTGGGTGATATTGTACCGAGAAGATTGGCAAAGTTTTATGCTCTAGCCCTGCGACCGTGCGATCGTTGAGGTTGATATGGGTCAACATGGCGGGAGATGCCTCAAAGGATTCACCTGTGAGCGCAAAACCATGATTTTGGCTGGTGATCTCCACTCGGCGATCGGCATTTTCCGCTTGGTTTTGGGCAGGTTGATTTAAGCCACGATGTCCAAACTTGAGTTTGAAGGTATCGCCACCCATGGATAAGCCCAAAATCTGATGACCTAGACAAATCCCAAACATTGGTTTATCCGCAGCTAGCAAAGCCTTCGCTGTTTCAATGCCTTGGGTAACGGCGGCGGGATCTCCAGGGCCGTTTGATAGGAAGATGCCATCGGGATTATAAGAGAGAATCTTTTCGGCGGGGGTATCGGCAGGAACGACGATCACGCGGCAGCCGTAGCTAGCGAGACGACGCAAAATATTCCGTTTTACACCAAAGTCGATCGCTACAACAGTCATCGCTTCACCTGTTAACTGAGATGGTTCGGTAAATTCCCATTCAGGTAAGGTTTTGTCTGCCCATTCATAAATGCGATCGGTGGAAGCTGCTTGAGCGAGGTTTTGACCCTGCATTGATGGCGCAGCTTTCACCTTAGCCAGTAACACTTCAGGATCGAGAATTTCGGTGGAGATGCCGCCATTCATTGCGCCAAGCGATCGCAGTTTACGGGTAAGCGCACGAGTATCAATCCCTGCAATACCGACGACATTATGCGCCTTGAGGTAGTCGGGCAAGGACTGACGCGATCGCCAGTTGCTTGGTAGGGCGGTAATGTTACGGGCTATTACGCCACGCACCTGTGGGCGATCGGATTCATCATCTTCGGGGGTTACGCCTGTATTGCCAAGTTCGGGGCAGGTGAAAGTCACAATTTGACCTCGGTAGCTGGGATCGGTCATTACCTCTTGGTAGCCAGTCATACCCGTATTAAATACCACTTCGCCGATCGCGGTTCCCGATGCGCCAAAGGCATAGCCACGGTAACAAGTACCATCCGCCAAGACCAAAATCGCTGCTTGCTTTGTTGCCATATCTTCAAATACTCGTTCGTTGCTGTCCACTATTCAGTTACTTATTTTGGACACTAGCGATCATTCTAAACGTTATCTAGGTCACAAGAGTGGATCTTAATTGGTTTGCTGCTGAATATTTAGGTATAAAATCTACGCTTCCCAAAATTTTTCACCTTGACTATTAACAAGTTTTTGTAGAAACTCTGCCAATAAGTACGGCAAATAGTATCAGTCTGCTCGATGATCAATTGCAAGAGCAATTATTATTTTGCCAAAGTCATTAGAGTTTTGCTCGCACCTTACAACTAGCAAATCAGAATATCATCTAGTTCAATTCTACCTAATTGTTCAAGTCGAGACTTCTGGTAACTTTGAGAGGCAGTTTCGGATTCTGTTTAAGCGCTATCGTAAAATTCGCTCAGATGTACAACCTGTAATCGAGAAATTATAGTCTGGAGAAGTATTAGGCGATCGCCTGTCGGGATTGGATATTGTTGTTTTTAAAGTGCGGGTCAAGAATAGCGATATTCAAAAGGGGAAAAGTGGTGGCTATCGTCTCATTTATTAGAGCGTAAGGTAAATAATGTAGCGGAAGGATTTGATACTCGTGCCGCTAAATGAACATCCTGCTATTCCTACCATTTCGCATGGGTGTAGTTTTCAAGGATTTTGTGGTCTTTGCTTAGTAAGATATTTTCGCTGACCATTGCGTTTGCAACGATGAGGCGATCGAAAACATCACGAGTCCATGTAATCGATAGGGCGCAGTTAATAATTTCAATAAAACTTTTATCGCATAGGCGCAAGCCAATACGATTAGCAAGATCTGTCAAAATTAGGTTTGGCGAATCTGTAATTCTGCCTATTTCGTATAGGTACTGTAGCTCTAGTTTCACTAATGGGGAACAGATGAGATCGTAGTTTTGGGAAATAATGGACTGGGCAAAGTTGCTCAGTTTGTTTCGCTCGTCAACATAGAGCCAAATAATGACATGGGTATCAAGGTAGATCGAGGTTGAGTTCATGTTCCCAAGAAATGCTTACTAGGTCTTCTGGATCGCCAATGATAACATTTGGTCGTCTTACTAAATTGTCTAGCCTATTTGTGGCTATATTTTTGGGTGTTACTGGTGATATTTGGAAGCGTTTGCCTTGCCAATCAAGTTCGATGGGGTCGCCTGTGGTGGCGATTTCTTCTAGTAGGTTGATAAAGTTGGTGGTGAGTCTATCTACGGGTATGGTTTTCATATATTCAATTATATTAATGAAAGATTGGAGGATAACATAACTTTGTGAGTTAACAGATAGGATTCAGGATAACATTCTGCTCATGGTTGTTTGATGAGTTTTGGTCTCCAAATCCCTCCATCCGCAGGGATAACATCAATGTATTTACAAAAATTTAAGATTATTAGTGATCAAATTGATCGAATAGTGATATATTCGGGATTGAGTGGCGATCGCGCCAGTATTTTATAAGTCTATTCAGTTAAGGCTAAATTACATGGGTTTTATAAATTACAAGAGAGCCTTATCTTTAGTGAAGCCTATATTTCCATTTGTCTACTGCTTGAATGTAGCAATTTTGGTGTATGCGCTTGTCGATTCTCATGGGCTGTCGGCACAAGCTGGGAACTGTGATTATTCTACGGGTACTGCTGTTGGTGGGCAGAACATTAGTGTTGATCTGTGTTCTATCTCTAGAATAAGTTCTCGAAAGGTAAATTTTGATTATAATCTTGGCAATGAACGTATTCAAGCTCAAGCTAATTGCCAGTCGAGAACGTGGCTCACTTTCCCAGAGCAAGCGGTTAATAGACCGCAATCTCAAGCAACGAGGGATATGATGCAAATTGTTTGTACTGCTCCTAGTTTTAATGAAGGAATAGCGATTGGAGTTGTATTTGATCCACCTTCAAATGTAAGAAGTTCTCCCAATGGTAGTATCGTCTGTACTATTCGCGAGTTGACTGCGATCGAGCTTAGCGGAGGTGTGGTTGGTGATGGTTGGCTTCGCACAAATTTTTGTGGTAGAGGCGGTGTAATTCATCGGAGTCAAGTTTTATATAGAAGATAATCACGACGACGGCCATAGATTTATATTGATGTTTTGATGTAATTAAATAAGGTTAAACTTTATGAACTTTACAAATAAGAATAAATTTTTACTAATTTCTCTGGGATTTATGTTGACTTGCTTTACACAGCTTGTATCACCTTTGTCGGCACAAGATGATACAAGCTGTGTAAAGCCTAGGTATCAAGTTCAGATGCAAAGATGCGCTCGTTTAGCATACGAAAAAGCGGATCGTGAATTAAACTCAGTTTGGAAAGAGGTAATCTCGCAGTTGAGTGGCAATGAAAAAGAACGATTAATTGATCGTCAATTGGCATGGATTGATGAGCGTGATGCTACTTGTGATAGGGAGACACAAAATAATATGCGTGGGAGTGGATATCGAATATTTTTAAACGATTGTCTCAGAAGGGTGACGATTGAAAGAACTGAAGTTTTGAGAGGATATTTGAGATGATTGGGAAAAATCTTGTCAGTAGAAAAAGTTTCTTATTGGGTACGCTCAGTTTTGCAACGGTTTTGATGGTGGGGAATTGGTCGGGGGCGATCGCAGGAACATTTTCAATCAAGGCAATTTCTGCACAAATTGCAAGAAGAACAAATGTTCCAATTCTATTGCCCTCTGAACAGGTAGTTGAACAATACAAATTTGATAAAAGTGAAACTATTTATGCTTATTTAGGGACTGACTCAGATAGTTACTATACCTTGGGTTTTTATAACTTTTATCACCGTTCCGTAACTCCTGGCAATGCCGCTTTTCGTTTTTCAATCAGCGCTAAGCGTAGGAAAGATTTTGAGAGAAGATCTCTGGACTCAGACCCTAGATATTCTCCCAGTTTCAGTCAAGTAAAATTGTCTGATAATTCCAATGCTTTGATTACGAGTTGGTGTGGTGGTACAGCGTGCTGGTCTACAGTGCAATGGAAGTCCAATGGGGTTCTATATGAAGTTGCATCTAAACGAAGACAGCCTGACGCTGCATTAGCAATTGCAAACTCGGCAGTTAGAGAAGGTAATCGGAATAAAAGATAAGGATTAGTTTAAATATGATGTTTCTAAGTACAGGACAAAAATTTAATGGAGTTGAAGAAAGCCTCGGAATTGAGATGGATGTCAAAGATGATATGACGCAGAAAATCAAAACCAAGACGAAAAATGCTTTTAGGTAAGCGACCGTGCT
>NZ_JAYGIF010000119.1:0-22726 GCF_034931345.1 Pseudanabaena sp. CCNP1317
GAGACGACTCTATCTACATTACGGGCTTGGTGTCCCTAGGGGTTGAACGAGTTTATCTCTGCTTTTGCTTTTTCGGATTTGAGTAAAGATTTTATCCTTTACTTTTCTTCCTAGATACAAGGGGTTTGGTCTCCAAATCCTCTTTTAAGATGACATGGAAACATGATGATGCTCTTTATTCTACGTAACATCAGTTAAAAGTACAAAATGGCAAAGCCATTTTGTACTTTTAAAACCCTTACTGGGTTTGATTTTTAATTCGCAAAAGTGTTAGCCCACTTTCGTGAATTGGTATTATAGCTGCCGTCGATTGTGTTAGGACAAAAGCAAAACCCAAGAAGAGAATGGCGGCGCTTCGCGCCGCCATTCTCTTCTTGGGTTTTATGTCCTCATATACTTGGCGACAGCTATACATCCGCTATATTAGGATAGGCGGCATTTGATATAGCTCATCCTCATCCTAAAATCCGACTATGGATCTTGAACTTTCGCGATTTTATAAGGCTTGCAACCCCACGCATCCCCTTGATTCTAGTAATGAAGAGGATCGCAGCTATTATGTTGATCTCTCGACAGTTCGCGGCGAAAAACTAATTGAAAGTCTGTCGCGCAAGATTGTGCGGATTTCGCCCGATGAGTCCACCTGTCAGTTATTTACAGGACATATCGGCTGCGGCAAATCGACGGAGCTTTTGCGGCTGAAACATGAGTTGACTGAGAAAAAGTTTCATGTGGCTTATTTTGAATGCGATCGCCAATTGGAACTGAGTGATGTTGATGCCAGTGATATTTTGTTAGCGATCGCAGGACAACTCAGTAAGGGGTTGGAAAAAGAAGGGATTAATATCGTTCCAGAATATTTCAAGAAATTATTTGGCGAACTGAAGGATATTTTGCACACTAAACTCGATTTGAGTGCAAATTTCAAGCTGTCAGTGGGGATTGCCGAGATTACGGCTCAAGCCAAGAACAGCCCGTCATTGCGTCGGCAAATGCGCGAACGGTTGGAATCACGCACTAATAGCATTATTACTTCCATTAATAAGGAGTTACTAGCTCCTGCCAAGGAAAGATTACAAGCTGCTGGCAAGAAAGGTTTAGTCGTGATTGTGGATAACCTCGATCGCATTGAAAACCGCATCGATCTCAAAGAGCAGTCCAAGGCTGGATATTTGTTTGTCGAACGAGGCGATCAGTTGCGAGGGTTGGATTGTCATGTGGTTTATACAGTGCCATTGTTGTTAACTTTTTCCAATGATGCAGCGATCGTGACAAGTCGATTTGGAACCGATATTAAGACTTTGCCGATGGTTCCTGCGCGATTGTCCGATGGCAGTGAGTGCGAGGCAGGAATGGCGTTGCTTAGACAGATTGTAATGGCGAGAGCATTTCCAAAGGTTAATTCTGTCCAACGGATTAACAATGAATTTGTGAATAAAGTATTCGATAGTCCCAAAACTCTCGATCGCCTATGTCAAGCTAGTGGTGGTCATGTCCGCAATTTATTTCGATTGCTGTATGGTTGCTTAGAGCAAGATGATCCGCCGATTACCGCCAAATTAGTGGAGAGCATAATCGCTAAGGAACGGAATAAAATGGTAAAAACAATCACTGATGATGAATGGGATTTGATTAAGAAGGTGCAACAGGATAAGCGTGTGCGTGGTGAGGCGGAATATCAAACCCTGATCAAGAGCCAGTTTGTGTTTGAGTATGAGTATCAAGGTAATAGTTGGTTTGACCGAAATCCGATTTTGGATGATTAAGACCCTCACCCCCCAGCCCCCTCTCCCAAAGGGCGAGGGGGAGCCAGAATTTACTCCCCTCTCCCCATGGGAGAGGGGCTGGGGGTGAGGGAAGTCTTTATTTAAGGAGAGTTCTATGAGCGATCGCACCGAAATAATTGCAGAAAATAATCGCGATGCCTTGCGTCGATTGACGAGAATTGTGACGCGATCGCAGGGATTTTCATTGTCGATCGCTTTGTGTAACTATCGGGTATTGCAGGAGCGCGTATTACAGGACTTGCGATCGCAACTTGCTGAGAATGGTTTACCTGAGACTGCGATCACGACACTTGAACTCAAACCTGATGCGAAGACTTTGCTTGCACCAATTCAGGAATTGATGGGCAAGGTGCATCAATTGCCCATTGAGCAGAAGCCCAAGGTGTTAATGGTTTTGGGATTGGATGCGGTTACAGAAATAGAAGCGGTTTTGAAATCGGCAAATCGGGTCAGGGAAGAATTTGCTAATTGTTTGGAATTCCCGATGGTGCTGTGGCTGAACGATCGCACTCAGGATATTTTGACCCGTGAGGCAAGTGATTTGGCGAACTGGACTACGGCGGGGGCGATCGAGTTTCAGCTTGAGGCGATGGAATTAAAGGAACTGGTGCAAGATTCGATCAGAGCTATGTTTGATCGCTATTTGCAGTCTCAAGGTTTGGGTGATTGGGATGCGAGTTTGCAACAGTTTGAACTAATTACGGCGATCGCAGATTTAGAGGCTCAAGCGATTGAGATTAGTGATGAAATTAGCGCAGGGTTAGACTTTGCGTTTGGCTGTATGGCAATGACTGAGGGGGAAATCGGGAAGGCAAAAGCTTTATTTGAGAGGAGTTTAACCTTTTGGAAACAATCTGGGGATCAACTTAAACAGGCGGTATGTCTATTGCAATTGGGATTAGGCGATCGCAGTTTGGCGATGCGTGAGCGATACCAGAAGCAGCCTTTTTATGCAACTTCTCAGCAGTATTTAGCTGAAAGTATGGATATTTTGCGGAACCTCCAACGAGGGGAATTGATGGCGTTGTATATCAATTTTTTGACTGCGACATGGGAGGAGTTATTGTCCCTCACCCCTAGCCCCTCTCCCAGAGGGAGAGGGGAACAAGAAACTAATTTGATTTCTCCTCTCCTAGAGGCACAGGGAACTCAAGCTTTATCTCTGCCCCCCTCTCCCAGAGGGAGAGTGGTTGGGGGTGAGGGCTTAGAATCTCTCGTCAATGAGGCTCTAGCTCTCCATCAAATCTATCCCAATCTCCTCCGTGAATCCCACGATCGCGGGATTCTTGCGTCAGTGAAGTTGATGCAACAGGACTATCGGGCGGCAAAGGAATCGGCGGAAGCGGCACTGGCGTTATATGCCCAAGGGGAAGCGCTGCAACTGGCTAACCTTGCACCTTCGCGGCGCTATGGCTATGCCAAATATGAGCTTTGGTTGGCGAGGGCTTTGGAGGGATTGGGCGATCGCCAAGGTGCGATCGCGAGACTAGAGGGTGTGCGCGATCGCTGGCTCGGTGAGCAACATCCCTATGACGCGCAGATCTATGTATCGGTTTTGGAGGAGTTGCGATCGCTTTACACTGCGTCGGGTTTGTATTTGGAAGCCTTTGAGACTAAGCAACATCAGCGATCGGTGGAGCAGCAGTATGGGCTGAGGGCTTTCATCGGTGCGGGGACTTTAAATCCGAAGCGGGAAAGAACTAATTTAGATATGTATGCGAATGTTGCGGAACAGTCCGACAAGATCGCGCAGGAGATTGAAGCTTCGGGGCGGATGCTGGATGTGGAGAAGTTGGTCGATCGCATTGGTCAGGCGCGATATCCTTTGACTGTGATTCATGGCGATTCGGGTGCGGGCAAAAGCTCGATTTTGATTGGTGGCTTGGTTCCTGCCTTACGCGCAAAGGGAACCATTGATGGGCGCAAGGTGTTAGTTTTTGCGATTAAAAATTACAAAGATTGGAGTGCAGAAGTTAAACATAAGTTACAAAAATATTTTGGCGATCTCCGTCCCGATCTCGACCCAATTCAGCACTTCAAGCGGAATATTGATGAGAATTATTTGACGGTGTTGATTTTCGATCAGTTTGAGGATTTCTTTTTTAAGAAGGAAGATTTTCGCGATCGCTTACCGTTTTACAAGTTCCTGAAGGCTTGTTTGCATACGGATTTTGTGCGGGTGGTGTTGTCGTTGCGGGAGGACTATCTGCATTATTTGTTGGAATGCGATCGGGCTGTGGATTTGGAAAAGGTGGAGAATGATATTCTCGGTAAGCAGGTGCGTTACTATTTGGGGGATTTTACGCAGGATCAGGCGCGACAGGTGATCGAGGCGTTGACTAGGCGATCGCAGTTACGGTTGGAGCCTGAGTTGATTGAGCGCCTTGTGACGGATTTGAGTGGTGAGCAGTTGCGGATTTTGCCGATTGAGTTGCAGGTGGTGGGGGCGCAGTTGGAGTCGGAGGTTCCGCCGATCGCGAATCTGCGTGAGTATCTTTCCTTAACGGGGGATACGCATCGGAAGCCGAGTGAGGTGTTGGTGGAGCGGTGGTTGGAGAATGTGGTGCGTGATTGTGGGGTGGGGAATAAGGAGTTGGCGGAGAGGGTGTTGTATGCGTTGACGGGGAATGAGGAGAAGCGTCCGCAAAAGACGCAAGCGGAGCTTGCTAGTGAGTTGTTGGGGGTGGGATCTGGTGATGGTTTGGGGGTTAGATCCCCCCTACCCCCCTTGCAAAGGGGGGCTTTGGATTCTAGTAATAGTTTAGAGGTTAGATCCTCCCTATCCCCCTTGCAAAGGGGGGCTTTGGATTCTAGTAATAGTTTAGAGGTTAGATCCTCCCTATCCCCCTTGCAAAGGGGGGCTTTGGATACTTTAGGCAGTGTAGATAACTCAGTCCCCCTTTCTAAGGGGGATGCCGAAGGTAGGGGGATCGAGCCTCTCAATGCAGCAGAAAATCTCGCGCTGGTGCTAGCGGTTCTGGTTGGTTCTGGGCTTGCTTTTCGGGTGAGTAGTTCGCCTGATGACCGTTTTCAGTTGATTCATGATTATTTGGTTAGCTTTATTCGCAAGAAGTACAAGATCGATTTGGCGGCGGAGTTGCGAGAAGAACGGAAGAAGCGGGAATTGGCGGAAAAAGAGAAAGAAATCTATGCAGTGGCAAATCGCAAGGCGAAACAACGGATTTGGATAGCTTCGATTTTTCTGGGAATTGCGTCTATGGCAGCTATTGGTATTAGTATCTATGCAGGGAAGACATTTATCGAACAGCAGGAAGCTATTGCAGGGACAAGGCTAGAACGGGAGGGTTCGTTATTATTAAGGCAATTTGAATTTCAAGAGTTAAAAACTTTAGTTGCGGCTGTGCGAGTGGGAAATGAATTAAGAAGTATTGCTAAAGATCGTTCGTTAGAGCTATATCCTGCCGTTAGTCCAATTTTAGCCCTTCAAAATTCACTTACTAAAATACACGAGAAGACATTCATTAATGCAGACATACCTGCAATTGTCATTAATGGTTCAGTCAGTCAATTAATCTCCTTTTCACCCAATGGGAAAAGGTTAGCGACTAGTAGCAGTGACGGAACCACTAGGATATGGGATTTAGAAGGTAAAGAAATAGCGAAATTGCAAGGGCATCAAGGAGCTGTTTTTAGCGTGGTATTTTCTTCCGATGGGAAAAGGTTAGCCACCAATGGCAGTGACGGAACCGCTAGGATATGGGATTTAGAAGGTAAAGAAATAGCGAAATTGCAAGGGCATCAAGGGCATCAAGGGGCTGTTTCTAGCGTGGTATTTTCTTCCGATGGAAAAAGGTTAGCGACTAGTGGCAGTGACGGAACTGCAAGGATATGGGATTTAGAAGGTAAAGAAATAGCGAAATTGCAAGGACATCAAGGGGCTGTCTCTAGCGTGGTATTTTCTTCCGATGGAAAAAGGTTAGCGACTAGTGGCAGTGACGGAACTGCAAGGATATGGGATTTAGAAGGTAAAGAAATAGCAAAATTGCAAGGACATCAAGGAGCTGTTTCTAGTATAGTATTTTCAGTTGATGGGAGGATCTCAACTAGTGGCAGAGACGGAACCGCTAGGATATGGGATTTAGAAGGTAAAGAAATAGCGAAACTGCAAGGACATCGGGGGGCTATTTCTAGTGTGGTATTTTCTTCCGATGGAAAAAGGTTAGCGACTAGTGGCAGTGATGGAACTGCAAGGATATGGGATTTAGAGGGTAAAGAGGTAGCGAAACTGCAAGGACATCGAGGGGAAGTTTTTAGAGTGATATTTTCAGCCGACGGGAAAATGTTAGCGACTAGTGGCAGTGATGGAATCGCTAGGATATGGGATTTAGAAGGTAAAGAGATAGTGAAACTGGTAGGACATCGAGGAGTTGTTTCTAGCGTGATATTTTCAGCCGACGGGAAAATGTTAGCGACTAGTGGCAGTGATGGAATCGCTAGGATATGGGATTTAGAAGGTAAAGAGATAGAAAAACTGGTAGGACATCAAGGAAATGTTTGGAGTGTCGTATTTTCAGCCGACGGGAAAATGTTAGCAACGAGTGGTAGTGAGGGAACAGCGAGAATTTGGGATTTAGAAGGTAAAGAGATAGCAAAACTAGTAGGACATCAAGGAGTTGTTTGGAGTGTCGTATTTTCAGCCGATGGAAAAATGTTAGCAACCAGTGGCTTTGATGAAACTATAAGGATATGGGATTTAGAAGGTAAAGAAATAGCGAAACTGCAAGGACATCAAGGAAATGTTTCTAGCGTGGTATTTTCTTCCGATGGGAAAAGGTTAGCCACCAGTGGCAGAGATGGAACCGCTAGGATATGGGATTTAGAAGGTAAAGGAATAGCGAAACTGCAAGGACATCAAGGAAATGTTTCTAGCGTGGTATTTTCTTCCGATGGGAAAAGGTTAGCCACCAGTGGCAGAGACGGAACCGCTAGGATATGGGATTTAGAAGGTAAAGAAATAGCGAAACTGCAAGGACATCAAGGAAATGTTTCTAGCGTGGTATTTTCTTCCGATGGGAAAAGGTTAGCGACTAGTGGCAGTGACGGAACTGCAAGGATATGGGATTTAGAAGGTAAAGAAATAGCAAAACTGCAAGGACATCAAGGAAATGTTTTGAACGTGGTGTTTTCTCCCAATGGCAAAAAGATCGCGACCAGTGGGAGAGATGGAACCGCTAGGATATGGGATTTAGAAGGTAAAGCGATAGCGAAACTGCAAGGACAAGGGTATGTTTTGAGCGTGGTATTTTCTCCCGATAGCAAAAGGATCGCAACTAGTGGAAGTGACGGAACGGCGCGAATTTGGGATTTACAGGGTAGGCAGATTGCCGAATACGAAGGGAAGGGAAGTATGAGCAAAGACTTTCAATTTATCGCCACAATTCCCAAAGATAATCCATCTATCGTCAAACTCTGGCGTATCCAAACCCTAGACGAAATGCTAGATAGCGCCTGTGCGCGGTTACGCCCCTACCTCACCACCAATCCCGATGTTTCTGAAAGTGATAAACAACTGTGTGAAAAGTAAAAAGGGAAAAGGGGAAAATTTGATTTTGGTTAAATTGTGAGGGGCGAGATCTCCGACTTTTTTGGTGTAATTACAGATCACCTTTCTCCACCACCAAAAAAGTCGGAGATCTGTATCCTTCTCAGGCAGACTCAATCCGTAAATGCTATGCCCTCTCCCCTTTCAGCGATCGCTTGTCCCTGCATTTCCCTCCCCACCCTCAGCGATCGCTTGTCCCTACATTGGAAGGTTAAGGGCAAAGCATTCCCAAAGCAAAGCGATTTTAAAAATCAATAGATTACTGCGAGAATGTATTGCTCCTACCATTCTTTCTATTTGAGGTTACATCCTACATTCAGCCCTCTGGGTTCGCTCATTTTAAATGCGATCGGTTATACTTAAATATCTGACTTGACAAACACATTCAAGGAGGGGCTAAATGCTTGCTGATAAAAATTTTCGGATTTCCCCTGAGATAGTCAGTGGTAAAAAACTAAATGAATTGGGATTAAGTGCCGCAAATACCTACCGTGTTTTTAAAAACGATTCAGGTCAAATTTTATTAGATCCTGTCACTCCCACTGAAGCATTTCAAAACCAATTAAAAAAATATGCTGATTGGGAAAAGTCTTCTAAGTCTACTTTAGCCCTTCAATTTCTAGAAAAAAGGAGACAAAGACTTGCTCAAATGACTGAAACCGAGACGCAAGAAGCGGAAATATTTTTTGAACGATTTAAAGAAAGCATTAATAGCGATCGCCCTGAGGATGCAAAACTCTATCTATGATTGTATTTCTAGATTCGGGTGTAATCGGGCTATTGTCCAATCCTAACAAGCGTGATCGGGCTATAGCTTGTGAAGATTGGCTATATGGTCTGTTTGCTAAGGGTGTATATGTTGTGAGTTCAGATATTTGTGATTATGAGGTAAGGCGAAATCTAGTACTTGAATCGATGAGATTTGAGAAGCGACTGCAACCGCTAACTTCTCTTGATGAGTTACATGATTTTATTGATTTTTTGCCAGTTACATCAAAGATTTTGATCTCGGCTTCAGATGTTTGGGCAAAGTCTCGTTTACAAGGTCAAGCAATGTCAAATGCAGCCAGTATTGATGTTGATGCGATTATTTGCGCCCATTGGGAATTGTTGAAGGAGGAGTTTCCTAGTCGTTATGTAGTGATCGCAACAACGAATGTACGGCATTTATCTCGCTTTACAGAAGCTTTCGAGTGGGAGTCAATTCAATTGTAATTACTTGAATTAATGTAATCATTAATTTAAGTAATCAAGTATATGGATTATTTTCCTTTGAATTGTTTCTTTAGAACTTCGTGTATTGAGGACTTTATCATTGTCTTTGCTTCTGCTTTTGCGACCTCTAACACACTATCATAATCATTGCTTTCTCCACATTGAGAACATTTAAAGAGATCTCCAGAGTTTAGCATAGTACCTTTGACTTTGAGCTTCTCAACAGGAGAATTACAGAATAAACATTTAAGATTCACTGATATCTCTGGAATATTCATAGCTTTATTTTTTAATCATTTTGACAATAGATATTAGTGCAACAACTCCAGTAAATGCACTTAGTGGAATAAATAGACCTTTGTGATCATCAAAAAAATCTGAGGCTTTTTTCAAAAATGAGCGATTCGCCAATAATTCTTTTTTACTACGCCGTGATGTAATAACACCTTTCCCTGTAGGCGTTAGTGAATAAGTATCCTCAAAGTATTGATTTCTCAACCATTCATCTGCCAAACATTCATTCAAAAGGCTACGCAGTTCATCTAAACTAATATCCTTTCTAGTCTTGTTTTTGATTCTTTCATTTATTTGATTAATACTGAGTGTAAATAAATCTTTGTTTATTCCATGAGTGTACATTTCCTTAACAAAAACTTCCAATACATCTTCTTTAGATATTTTCTTTTGTATCCACATATTATTAATTTTTTAAAGTCTAAATATAGTTTGCTTAGAGTCTATATTGCTAAGAAATAATTCTTGTATTAAAATCAATTTCTGTCGAGGAAGGCAAAGATTTAGATTATTCATAGCTTCAAATAAATATTTGCCTATAAAAAAGTATTATAAGATGCTTAGAGTTAGTTTTCAAGCAATCTATATCTAAAGTATTATTCGATTTTGTAAATATTAAGAGATCATACATATAAAACGTTAATATTTGTTTACATGTTTTTATGAAAATGTATAATCTAATCAATTGAGAAATATGTTAATCGTCATATTTTTCATCCAATCAATATCCCATCTCTATTACCATCATCAACTAAGCAGCTAATCTTTTGACATCTGTTTAGGGGATCAGTTCAATCATTTTTCTCTAAAATGAGATGCGTATAGCCAATTTCAAAATGAGGTAGCACCAATGAGTACCACAATTACAATTGAACAAAGATTACTAGAAAAAATTCGTAATCTATCATCTGACAAAATTACAGAAGTAGAAGACTTTATCGACTTTCTCTATCAACGTCAAACCAACTCTGAGCAGAATCTAATCATGGCTGCTACCAAACTCTCAGAAGCCAGATTCTCAAAAGTATGGGACAACCCCGAAGATGCAGAATATGACAACCTATAACTTTGGAGATGTGCATTTAGTCCCATTCCCCCCTTGAGAAACAGCTTGTTATTAAAAGACTTGGCAAATTAGAAGCCCTAGATATACAAGCATTGCAAAGCTCATTACAACAAATTATTGAAATCAGCAGATAAACATTTGGTGTAAAACAACTAAAAGGCGATCGCGATATAATCTCCAATACATCGTCAGCCATTAATTCAGGAACATCATAAGATTCATGGACGTAAAAGCCGCAGTCGCCTTCGCCGCAGGACAACCCCTCAAAATTGAGACAGTCCAACTAGATCACCCCAGAGCAGGAGAAGTCCTCGTCGAGATCAAAGCCACAGGAGTCTGTCACACCGACGCTTTCACCCTCTCAGGCGATGACCCCGAAGGACTATTTCCCGCCATCCTCGGACATGAAGGCGCAGGTGTCGTCGTCGAAGTCGGCGCAGGTGTAACATCTCTTAAAGCAGGCGATCGCGTCATTCCTCTCTACACCCCCGAATGTCGCAACTGCTCCTACTGCCTCAGTGGTAAAACCAACCTCTGCCAAGCGATTCGCGTCACCCAAGGTCAAGGCTTAATGCCCGATGGAACCAGTCGCTTTTCCATCAATGGCGAAAAAATCCATCATTATATGGGAACCTCCACCTTCGCCAACTACACCGTTCTCCCTGAAATTGCCCTAGCTAAAATCCGTGATGATGCTCCCTTCGAGAAAGTCTGCTACATCGGCTGTGGCGTAACTACAGGCATCGGCGCAGTCATTAACACGGCAAAAGTCGAAGTTGGTTCCAATGTCGTGATCTTTGGTCTAGGAGGCATCGGTTTAAACGTGATCCAAGCTTGTCGGATGGTCGGCGCAAACATGATCGTCGGCGTAGACATTAATCCCAAAAAACGCGCACTCGCTGAAAAAATGGGCATGACCCATTTTGTGAATCCCTTAGAAGTAGAAGGTGATCTCGTTCCTTATCTGGTTGACCTGACTAAAGGCGGTGCAGACTATACCTTTGAATGTATCGGCAGAACCCAAACCATGCGTCAAGCCCTCGAATGCTGCCATAAAGGATGGGGTGTCAGCGTGATTGTCGGCGTAGCAGGTGCAGGTCAAGAAATCAGCACCCGTCCATTCCAATTAGTCACAGGTCGCGTCTGGAAAGGCACAGCCTTTGGTGGCGCAAAGGGACGTACTGACGTTCCCAAAATTGTTGATTGGTATATGGAAGGTAAAATCGATATCGATAGCCTGATTACGAATGTAATGCCGATTGAGGAAATTAATGAGGCATTTGCGATGATGCATAGAGGCGATGCAATTCGGACAGTATTAACTTTTTAACTGATGTTACGTGGAAATTCTTCCCATAGCCCAAGTCTAGGGCTGGCACGGGGGCACAGCCCCTACGGGAACCTCTAATTTTGGGGGAGGGGCAATCCCCCCGTGGTTGCCCTGCCGCGCTAGCAGCAAGAGGTCTACCATCTACGTTCCACATAATAACAGTTTAGATAGTGGCGTGCCACTATCTAAACTGTTCCATTAACCATGCAGTTGTTGCAGACTGATTTTCTTGGCGACTACGTTGCAGAGATTGCTCCAAAATTTCTAGCTTCAGTCCCGACAATACTAGTGATTCACGAATTCGCCGAGTACTACCGTCCATCCCAATTGTAAAAGCAAAAATTTGCATGGTCTGAACATTCACAATCCAATATTCAGAAATACCTAGCTCCTCGTATTGCAAGCGTTTTGTGCCTAAGTCATCAGAGATAGAGGTATTTGATATTTCAATAACCAGATCGGGTAATGGGTATTGATCTAAATCAATGATTCGCGTTCCCCAAGGTATGACATCGGCTTTGTCACCAATGTAGTAAGACGCATCAGGCTGAAACTCAGTATTACCTTTCTTCCGATAAGAACAGCAATCATGTCCATTGATTGGTATATTTCGCAAAGCTGCAAATAAACCAACACTCAAGATAATCGTCATGTGATCTTTGGAATGATCGGAGCCTGTGGACATAGATTCAAACCTCATCTTGCCATTGTAGTAGTAGCTTTTAAGCTTGTTAGAATCTGGGGCATCAGCAATATTGACAAACTCTTCCCAAGGCACAGTTATCCAAGTATCTAGGGTCGTTTTGGTTTGCAGTAGGGGCATGGTGTTCACCGAGAGATGCAAATAGGCGATCGCTTATGCTTTATTTTACATTGCCCAAACAAAAAGAGAAGCCTCGCAATGCGAGGCTTCTCTTTTAAAATCAAAAAGCGCTAGGCGCTATTAACAATTAGACAGCCGCGAAGTTAGCAGCGACGAAATCCCAGTTGATGAGCTTTTCAACAAAGTTAGCCATGAAGTTAGGACGGCTATTTTGGAAGTCCAAATAGTAAGCATGTTCCCAAACGTCCATTGTCAACAAAGGAACTTGACCTTCATGGATGAGAGGATTTTCAGCGTTAGGAGTCTTGGTGATCTTCAACTTACCGCCTTCAGCAATGAGCCAAGCCCAGCCACTACCAAATTGAGTAGCGCCAGCATTTTTAAATTCTGTTTTGAAATTGTCAAGACTACCAAAGCTAGCGTTGATAGCATCCAACAAAGCACCAGTAGGAGCGCCACCACCAGCAGGCTTAATCCCATTCCAGTAGAAGGTGTGATTCCAAACTTGAGCAGCGTTGTTAAAGATTCCCGCTTTGCCTTCTTTGTAGCTAATCTTGATGATTTCTTCTAAGGATTTGTCAGCAAGATCGGTATCTTTAATCAGGTTGTTGAGGTTATCAACATACGCTTTATGGTGCTTACCATAGTGAAATGATAGGGTCTCAGCAGACATACCCGAAGCTGCGAGAGCATCTTGGGCGTAGGGTAAAGATGGGAGTTCAAATGCCATTGTTGTTTAACCTGTTAAAGTTTAAAGTGATTTCTCAGCTTTAAGTATTGTTACAATTATAATCGAGATTGTAAACCGTAGTAACTGCTACAGCTTTAACTTTTTATACCCAAAAATAAAATTGCGTAGCCATTTTATTTTTTTAACCCTTACTAGATTTGCTTTTCACTTCACACAAGTGTGATAGCACTAGCGTGAAGTGTTACTAAGCGCATTGTTAGAGCGATCGCAGTCCATAGATTGCACATCCATACAACTATCGATCAATGTAGTTGGAATATCAACGTAGTTGGAATATCAACAATGACAAAAAGAGATCTATTACTCACTGGAGCAGCCATCATCGGCAGTTCGTGGCTATTTCAACTTTGGCGATCGCGATCCACAGATTCCACATCCGCAGACTCCGCGATCGCCGTAGACTTAACTAAAGCAACTAAGAAGTATCAAATTATGAAAACCGAAGATGAATGGAAACAAATTCTTACCCCAGAGCAGTTTCGTGTTTTACGCAAACATGGTACTGAGCGCTCATTTAGCAGTCCTCTCGATAAGGAATATAGCAAGGGTACTTATAACTGTGCTGGCTGCGATCTGCCATTATTCACATCTGACACTAAGTTCAATAGCCGTACAGGTTGGCCAAGCTTTTTTCAACCAATTGAAGGGGCGATCGCCACTACGACTGATACCTCTTTATTTATGAAGCGCATTGAAGTCCATTGCAGCCGATGCGGTGGACATTTGGGGCATGTGTTTGATGATGGACCTAAACCCACAGGACAACGCTACTGCATGAATGGAGTTTCTCTTAAATTTATTCCTGCTTAGGGCTTTGCCTTAAACCTTAAAATAGGGAACCGATGTTTGATGGTGCAGCTTTGCCGCGCCATCAAACATCGGTTCTTAATTAAATTGCAGCAATCTTAGTTACTGATGTTACGTGGAACTCAGATGATGAATCTCTTGCTGCTAGCATGACAGGGCAACCACGGGGGGATTACCCCTACACCAATAATTTAGATTTTGTAGGGGCAATCCCCCGTGCCAGCCCTAGACTTAGATGATTGCAGGAATTCTATCCACGTAACATCCGTTAGTTATAAAAGAGGCGGCGCTAAGCGCCGCCTCTTTTAGTTACGCTGTTCTATGCCATTTTGAACATTTGTCACATTGGAAGGTGGGCGCGTCCAGTTAAAGTCACTAATCCGAATCAGAAATTCCCCCAAACCTTGATTAGGATTATACCGAACCAAAACAGAATAAGTACGCCTTGCATATTCCAAGGAATATACAGAATCAAAGACAGAACCACTATCCAGATTCCAACTTTGCTGAATCCCAAGGCGAATTGGCCCATAAATTTGCTGAATTATCGCGGCGGTAAGCACTCTCACATCAGAAACTTGATCAAAGAAGAATGGCGACTTTCCACTAGAAAATGCTTGGGTATAGCTCATGCTTAACGCCGTATAATCGAGGAAGTCTTTAGCAAACTGACCGACTTCCGCCGCTAGTCCCACAGTTCCATATAAAACAGATTGACTAGCTCCATTAGAATAGAAAGAAGCCACTCCTTGAGCGGTTACAAAAGCATCTAACTTCGGCACAATTGGTTTTGGCGAAAAGCGTAGTCCTGTTTCTTTTTCGGCTGGCGCTGGCTCTCCTCGCAACAGGGGAAAAGCCCGACTCACAATTGCAGCACCTTGGACTCTAATTAATGAACCAATTGTACTTGGTTGCAGATCGGATCTCTGCGCCCCAACTAATTGAGCAGAGGCTTGATAACCTACAGAAATTTGAGAATCACCCAGAACATAGTTTGGGGATAATAAAGTTGTTCCTAAAATGTTGTTTACATCTTGAAATCCTAGGGAGCCATTGAAAACCCGATCGCGAAAAGCGTACTGTGAGAGCAAAGTATGATTACCAAATACAGGGATCTGATAGGTGGCGTTAGCACGCAGCAGAGAATCAATTCTAGAAAAATCTAGCCCTGAGAAACTCGCTCTTGCCGATAAACTAGATCCATCGTCAAAAGCCCCACTTAGAGTCGCCACAACCCCAATAATATCGAAGCCTGAGAATCCACTCTGGCTAGAAAAGGCGCGTTGGAGTAGCAATTGCGGTGATAACTGAAAACTCAAGTTAGGTTCAGTAACAACATCAAAACTCTGTTGATAAAATACACCGCCGCGATCAGTGCGATCAAATCCCACCAACGCAGGAGCAAAGCGCTGAAAGCGATCAAGCGTAATACTATTAACTGGCAATGGCAGGGAGAAGCCTTGATCAAAGACAATGCGTGGCGATTCTAAATCTAGACGGTTTTGGGTTGGCGAAATCGGTGTTAGAGTCGCCTTACTAGTGGTGAGTTCTAGTTCAGGTGGACTGAAGGGATCGTTAGTAACGCGCAAATTTTCAGCAGTCCAAGTATCCCCATCCAGAATTAAGCGCTCAGCAATAAACCCAAGACGGCGTACTTGCCCATCATTAGAATTCCCAGTCCCGATTGGGGAGATGGTGATTGAGTTACTGTCAGTTTGCGAAGGCGATCGCGATACTTCGGAACTATTCAAAGTACCCAGATCAACTGCACCTGATGCATTCAGAAGTTCACCCTTAACATTGCCGTAATTATAAGTAAGCTTGGCTCCACGGATTTTTTGATCGCCGCGTGTAAAAAATACATTACCTTCAGCAACCACTTCCTGAGTTTTGGTATTTAACTGCACGCGATCAGCTATGAGTTCAGATTTTTTGTAATTAATAACGACATTGCCTTCCGCGACAAATACCTGTGTGTTGATGTCATATTCTTGGCGATCGCTGACCACATTTAACTTTTCACCCACACGCGGCGGCAAGGCTGGACGCGGTTTATCGTTAGGCTTGGGTTTAGGTAAACTGTTTGGCTTGATTGGACCAGCTTGAGCCAGTAGATCGGCCTTGAAGTGCTGAGCGATCGCCTTAGGATCAGGCAATGTTTCTAAAAGAAGTTGTAGCTGCGCTCTGACCTCTATCGGCAGTTCAGCAGGTAATTTAGCAACACGACTAGGCGACGTTGGCGGTAATGACAACGTTTGACTAGAGATAGCCTGTCTCACCTCAGCATAGGTGCTAGGTGGCAGTTGAGTTGAAGGCGGTGTTAAGAAATCCATACTTCAACTAAGTTTACAGGATTTTTCTCTGAGATATAGCTGTCATACTAAAACACAAAAAGGCTACACCGTTTTATGTTTTTAAAACCTTTACTGGGTTTGGTTTTCAATTTACAAAAGTGTCGTCACACTTTTGTAAATTGGGTTCGCTACTGCATAAAATAAAAGCGGCGCAAAGCACCGCTTTTATTTTAAGGATTACCTAGTTGCGAATTTGCACAGGCATGAGAAGATAAGTCATTTTGCTTGCCCCAATCGGTACAAGTACGGCGGGACTAGTGGGGTTATTCATCTGAATTTGAATTTCATTACTTGGCAACGCCTTTAAGCCATCCAGTAGATATTTAACATTAAAGGCTATTTCCACATCTTCACCTGAAATTTGAGCAGGCAGAGACTCACGCCCTGCGGCTACATCAGGAGCCTCGACCGACAGGGAAACTTCTTGCCCTGTCGAGTCAATCGAAATTTTGACAATGTTGTTTTTTTGGTCAGCCAAGACGGCAATACGCTCTAGCGCCGATAAAAACAATTTGCGCTCTAAGGTCACTTGGCGATCAAAGCGACTAGGAATCAATTGGCGGTAGTTAGGATAAGTACCATCTAGAAGGCGGGAAATTAAGATTTGATTAGCACTTTGAAAAATCATATTGGCTTGATCGAATTTAACCGCGATCGCTCCCTCAGTCTGTTGATTGAGCATTCGTTCTAGTTCCCGTAAGGCTCTAGCAGGGATCGTCACCTCCAGATTAGTCGTCACTGTATCCCCCGTCACAGGTGGCTCATCCGCATCCAAAAAGCCTGTCTGCAACACAGATAAGCGATGCCCATCGGTAGCGGCAAACTCTAAGCGATCTGCACTTGCTGTGAGATGCACACCCGTCAGAATTCGCTTCGTTTCATCAGCCGAAGTTGCAAACAGGGTTGAGGCAAGCCCACTCAGCATCGACTCAACTGGCAGATAGGTAGTCTCACCATCTTCGCCAATTTGAGGCAATTCAGGAAACTCTTCTACAGGCAAGCCATGCATTTGGTAGCGTCCTGAACCACAGACAATCGATACCATCGTGTTGTCCTTGTCCACGCTAAGCGTGATGTCTTCATCGGGCAACCTCGACACAATGTCGTTGAGCAACTTCGCAGGTAGGGTAATCGATCCCGCCTCGACAACTTGAGCAGGAAAGGAAACCTGAATTCCCAGATTAAGATCAAAAGCAGTCATACCAAGGCTTTGATTGGAGCCATCCGCATCTAAACGAATGTTTGCCAAGATTGGGTGCGTAGGACGAGAAGCAACTGCACGACCGACAAGGGCAAGATTAGCAGCGAGTTGATTTTGGGGACAGACTAGTCGCATAGTTGGGCAAGAGGATTTCTAAACTGTAGTGAAACTGAGTAGTGAGATTGAAGGTGGAGACTAAATTTTAAATAATAAATTTTAAATAAACTTTTTTAAGTTTTTATGAGGATGTAAAAAATTTAGAAAAATTTAGTCTTTTGCTGTCTAGGCGGCTTTAATTTTTGAGTTTAAGTTTTGAGAATTTTTTAAGGTTTAAAGATTTTTATAAAAATCGGGAAATGTGTTTAAAACTACTTTGCAAGAAAAACGAGAATTTTCAAATAAACTTTTCAACAAAAGTTTTTACTTTTTATTTTTTTGATTTGTGGAAGCTAATCATACCATCGTTGTTATTTTTTACACTATCAAATTTGAATTTGAATTTTCATTTTTTTTTCATTCGATCTAATAATTACTGTTTTAAAGAATAAAAATATTAAATAGTAGTAGTAGGGGCTGTGGAAAATGTGGAAAACTCTAAAAAAACTTGATTTAATAGTACTTCTAGCGTTTTTTACCTGTGGAAAAACCTGTGGATAAAGTGGCTAGTTTTCCACAGAGTATAAATACCTAGTAAAAGTTTTCCACATTTATTTAAAAGTTTTCCCCAGATATTAACTACTTTTCCACAGAAAGATGGTTGTTATCCACAGGTTTTCCACAGGCTAAAAACAAATATCTAGGTTTATCAACAGATAAACATCCAAAATGTTTATAAAAAACTCTTTTGGAATTTACCTGAGAAATCTTAATAATACTTAAATAACCAGAATTTATGAAGAGCAAAGATTTTTTTATTAATTTCAAAATTTGGATAATTACCACTGGATTAGTAATTTAGATTTGCCGATCCCGTCTTAATAAATCTAAAATTTTAACTGTATTTTAAGCTTGATTGTGGACTTAGACCCAAGGCGATCGCCAAATTTTCTCTATGATTTCTTTACGAATCCTTGGGGATTGATATAGTGATGAAAAGTTAAATTGCCTGATTAAATTTTAAATATATTAAATATAGGTTTAGAAATTGTGATTAAGATTGTGCTTAAAAATTTGTTGAGTCGCCTATGTTTGGGGGCGATCGCCTTACTATTTAGCTTTAATTTATATATAGGTACGGCTCTAGCTTTGCAGGTCTCAGATATTCCTGACTTAGATGAGATTAAGGCTCTGACCGAACAGACTTGGGTAATTGATGATTCTGAGGTACTGAGTGCTTCGACTAAAGGGGCGATCGCTAGTAAAGCCGAAAAACTAGCAGAATTGACGGGAATTGAAGTGCATGTGGTAGCTATTCGCCGCATTGATTTAGGACAACCTGCATCGGAGTTTACCTCGGAACTATTTGATAAGTGGTTCCCTACGGAGGCAGAAAAGGCTAATCAAGTATTACTATTTATGGCAACAGAAGACCACCGCACGGCGATTCAAACTGGTGCAAAGGTTAAAGAAGTTCTGCCTGATAGCATTGCCAATAGTATTGCTGATGAGACGATGCTCTATCCTGCGCGTAAGTCAAACTATAACCAAGCGGTCAACGAGGGAATTGCGCGTTTAGAAGCAGTTTTGAAGGGGAATCCTGACCCCGGTGCGCCTCTATTGGCCGTAGAAGAGACGGAGACAAGCAACTATGCAACTAAAGAAGAAACTGAGGCTAGTTCATCCAATGTGGTGGTAATTATTTTGCTGATTTTGGCGACTTTATTACCAATGGCGACCTATTACTGGTTGCAAAGTCAACCTTAGCAACCAAAAGAGGCGGCGCTTCGCGCCGCCTCTTTTATGTGTCTTCAAAATCTTGGGCTAAGTTGGGGGGCGTAACAGCGCGAGTCACTCGTACTTTATGGCTTTCTCGCTGGGTTTGAGCTTCGATCGCGATCGCTTCAAAGGCTACATCAATACTACTGAGTGGGATCGATATATTAGTGCGGGTTTCAATAAACTCGGCATTGGGAACCTTGCTAAAATCTAATAACCAACGCGGTCCATCGACAATCATACGAGTTTGCAAATCTTTAATCCAGAACTTTACGAAGAATTTAGGAGTGATCGCAGGTAAGCGCACCGCTATTTGCATTGGTGTTCCTGAGAGCATCTCACCTGCGGGAATAATGATCTCAGGGATGGGAATGGGTTCTTGATCTGATAAAGCCTGTGGCGTGGTTTCTTGAATATTGCGAATTGTTCGAGCAGTTTCCGATAAGGTGGAAGCCGTGGAATTGGGAGGGCTGACAGCGCTAATGGGAAAACTATTGGGATCAATAGATTCTTCCCAAACATACTCATTTAAAATGAAGTCTGGCTCGGAAGTGAGTAACCGATCAAGTTCGACATCAAGTTCGAGATCGAGTTCGGCTAAACTGGTCGCTTCGGCGATCGTTCGGGGAGCCTGTTCGGGATTATCTAGATCGATGGATATATTGGTTGAATCACCTGCTGCTTCAGAAGCAAGTAATGGATCGCTGGGGGCAAATGTATCGAGTAAGAGTTCTTCTGTCCGTTGACTGGCTTTTTGAGCAGCGATCGCTTCGGCTGATAAAGTTTGCAGCTTATTCAGAAAACGATTATTCCGATTGTGGGGACGCGGATCGTTTGGAGTCGGTAGTGGGTTTCTGGAGGATTGAGAAGTTTCTGGAATTGATGCTTCAAGTAGTTCTTCGTAGTTTTGGGGAAGTTCTTCCTCAAAACTATAGAATAGTTCTGGTTCCTCTTCGTTGATGTTAGTTTTGTCTAATGGATATTGGCGATTAACTTCAGCCAAATCATCAATAGTTGTCGGTTGAAATTCTGGTTCAATTTCCCGAATTTCATCTGCTTCTACCTGTGGAAAACTTTGAGAATAATCATCGACTAGATCCAAATTTGGTGAATTAAAAGTTGCATTTCTAGTCTTACTTTGTGCGGATGGTAGAGGAGGCAAGGACAAAGCTGTAGTAGGCTTTTGTTGGTCTAAAACCTCTCCCTGAGAGGCTTTAGACTTGTTGGAAGGTATGGGTGGAAGACTAAGCGAATTAGCTGATTTTGGTTTTGGTGATAGATTCTCAGGCTGACTTTCCGTTGGTGATGACACCTGTGGAAAACCCTGTGGAAATTGTGGGTAACTAGGTGGCTCCACCAATGTTTCTGTAGGTTGAGAATTAGGGAAAGTATTCTCTTGAGTCGAATATTGCTGAGCTTCTTTGATGAGTTCAGGTAGGACTCTTGATGCAGGATAGGAAACAGCGATCGCCTGTTGTGCTACAAATAAATCTATATCTTGCGGAAAGTCTTGATGGGGATGGATTTGCACATCACCAATCAGGACTTGAATCTCTGAAGGTGGCGGCACAATAATTTGATAATTAAATGGTATTGCGCCAGTTGTGGGATGGTGATCGCTAGATTTTGCGATCACGAAGCGCTGATTGACGATTAAATCAAGGGTTTGGGGATCTTTGAGGCTGACTTCAACTTCGCCTTGAGTGTAGGCTTCTCCTGTAAGATTAAAGCTATTGTCCTCATTGAGAATATATTGCGGCTGTTTTAAACGTAATAAAATACGAGGCTGAAGCGATGAGTCGGTTTCTGCGAAAATGTCTGCATTGGATATTTCTAACTGAGCCAATAGATTAGGGCTTTCATTGGACACTTCACTTTCTGATTCTGGAGCGTCGCTATCACTTACTTCATCGCTTTCATCCTCGTCATTAAAGAGTGCAAACTCTTCAAACATTGATTGGACGAGTTCCGTTGATCTCTGCTCAGCAATGTCGAGAATTGGTGAACTATAAATTAGTGGTGTTGGTTCAGTTTGGATGATTCCCAAGGCATTGGTATGGGCTTCATTGAGAATTTCGGTGGGATTATCTAAATCTTCATCAACATCGCTATATTGCCACTCTGAACCTGCCTCTGATGAAATTTGAATAACATCAAACTTGACGGTTTTTTTCCATGCAGGAGCTAAATTGGTATTTACGCTAGTATTAGCTGTAGTATTTGCCGAATCTTTGCCAGATTCCGCGTCAGATTCTGTTGCAAGACAATCGATCTGCCATGACCCCGGAACAAAATTAGTGTAGGGCATTACGATCAGCAATCCATCATGGCTGATGCGCTTGGCAATTTTTTGTTGAAAAGGCTGATGCCGCACATCGGCAAGGGGGCGATAGGCGATCGCAATTCCAACTAGCGCATTTGCTAAAGCAGAGCGTGCAGCAAGTCGGTACTGCCCTTCCAAAATCTCTACGGTTGGAGATTCTAAGGGCAACCAGGACTTGTCACCTTTGCGTTGTAGCAAAAACTCCCAGTTTTCCATATTCGGCGATCGCGGGTTAAGTGTGCTTAGTTATGGCAAATACTAACCGATCTAGGGTTGTATAGCAATTGTGTTTAAAGATGCTAGCAATTCTCATTATAAAAATCGGTTTTTTGAAAGCTCGCCAACGGCGAGCTTTCAAAAAAATTTTGGTGTTTCCAGCGCCGAAGGGGCTGGAAACACCAAATATCGGTTTCATAATGGGAATTGCTGGGTATTTAGGGAACTCCAAGGAAAAAATGATCCCTATAAAACCCAAAAACAATGTGGCGGGCTTAGCCCGCCACATTGTTTTTGGGTTCAGCTATTTTGTGTAAGTCCCTTAGATAGAAAGACCGAGTTTGAGTCCTAGAAAAGCATGGGCTACCAAAAGCACCACGATCGCACTGCCTAGATAGGCATGGGCATTACGCAGTAATGGTTGATTACCACCAAATCCAGTGAGCGAAATTGTGCCATTGATGGCTAGCAAGGTCAAAACAACTGAGCCTGTAATGAAATGGGGACTCTCTAGCAAAGGTTTACCCTGCATCACTAACGACAGTAATCCGCCTGTATAGCCTGTGGCTAAAAATACGGTCATTAGCGGCGCTACTTTGCGATGATCGGCTTTGTTCTTGTTAGCAACTTCAGTATCTGTAGTGGTGCGACTGCGCCATCCTGAAATCGCCACAAATGATCCCATCGCCACAATGACGACCCCCATAAAAAATGGGTGACCCCAGTGGGTAATTGGTTCAGGGATATGCAGGGATTGAAATTGATCGGCAATGGGCTGGAGTGACTCAGCGAGTTTAGTGGCAAATGCGGTCATAGATTTAGGAGTAACTCAGATAGGGAATTGTTTGAAAACTGCAAAAAATCTTTACAATTTTTAATGATTGTAGCGGTTTTTGCTGAATTACTCCAAAAAAAAGGGGCAACGCTTTGCACTGCATATTATCTGCTGGGGCATGTTGGGGCTTAATTTAAGTAGCGATAGCTATCGCTGTAGTAGCCTGAATTATGCATGACAAGGGGAACGAGAACAAGAAAAAGAGCCTAAAAGCTATTAGAATTAGGCTCTTCAGAATAATAATAGATGTATTTTCTCATGACAGAGTGTAATCAAGAAGCAAAGA
>NZ_JAYGIF010000120.1:0-18193 GCF_034931345.1 Pseudanabaena sp. CCNP1317
AAGCGTTTACTGAGAAAGCTCTTGAGCGATCTCAATTGGCAAGCTAACTGCCAGATCCAACGGTTCGGGAATAGTCGTCAGATCGACAACATAGTCGCCATAACGCTTTAAATGTCTAGTCAGATAAGGACTCAAAGTAGAGAGTAACTCGCGGTCAACCTTATGCCCCTCCTCAACCAAACTCCGTACCGCAGCAGAAATATCCACAGTATTCTGAAAAATCACCGCACTGGCAACTAAGTCGAGATACTTGAGCCGCTTCTCTTGTTCTTCAGGATCGTGGTCTGTAAGTACCCCCTGCTTACCAAAAAATAACCAGTCCAGAAAATTGTGATAGCCTTCAACAATATTGGTGCAAGCTGTAATCTCCTGACGTAAAGCGCGGTCGGAAATATATTGCAGCAAAAACAACGTTCTAACAACCTGTCCCAAGGCTTGAAAAGTCTGGTACAGGCGATTCTTGCGACTATTACTCCCTAATCTTCGCAAGATCGTTGAAGGCATCAACTTACCCGCCTGAATAGACAAAGTTACACGAATTAAATCCTGCCAATGAGTTTGAATCAACTTCCAATCCACCACATCCGTAAATAACGGATCGATGTATTTATACACAGCCTCTGGACTCGGACGAAAGAACGTATAATCCTGCCAGTTCCGAATCCGAGGCATCAGCTTGATTCCCAATAGATAGGACAAAGCAAAGACAGTCAATGATTGACCTTGAGTATCCGCATGTAAGGTATCTGGTTGAATATCCGAACTGTTCTTCAGTAACCCATCCAAGATATACACTGCCTCCCATACTCCACAGGTAATAAAGTGGGTGAACAGCGCAATGTAAGTATCTGAGACATGATGGTAAGCAATCCCACCATAACCGCCATAGCGGATATGGTACTCTGACATCAAACTGTTTTCATGAATCTGAAACTTGCTTCCATCAGCGGCTGCGCGTTTCCCCGTTCCCCAACACTTGGGCAATGGGAGTAAATTGTAAGCATTAATCAGCTCCCGTATTGCTGCTTCGATTTGGCTGGTTTGAATATGTAGCCGATTGATGCGCGACAACATCTGTCCATTGATCAGTCCGCGTGTATGACGTGCTGTTTGATAGGGACCTAGGTTACACCCATAACCAAACACAGCCAGAATATACCGCTCAGTGGGTTGGTCTATTTTAGCCTCAGAGCCTGAAGCTAATCCAAAATGCCGCGTCCAGTTGAGCCAATATTCCACATTGCACAGGATGTCCAATACGCTCCGCTCTGGCAAACGTTCCCAAATCTTAGCTTCGAGTTCATCGGCACCAGACGGTTTCACTTCTGCTACCAAACGTTTGAGGACGGGTGCTCCAACTTCGTTAATGGTAATTTGACTACCATCTTGACAGATCTGGTCAACTGTCTGTGCCACCTCTGTTAATTGCTGTTTTAAAGCAGCCACAAAGGACTCAGCGGTTACTGGTAAACCGCTTTGTATTCCATAACTTGCCAAGTCGTGTTCACATTCTTCCCATGAAAGTAACTGTTCGCGAAAGTCGGCGTATTGCTCGGAACCAGCGACAGAGATATCTCCTGTCTTCAACTCAGCCGCTAAATAGGTGAAGATACATACTTCCAGATGAACTCTCGACAGTACTTGCTCTTCCCCACGCTGTTCTACCACCAATCGTCGCCACCGCTCACTGATGAAACTCAAATCGAGATCGTCGCTGGGTAAATATTTACTGCGCCGCTGTTCGTGCTTCAACACAAACGCCAAAGCTACAGGTAACGATTGATCTTGAGAGGTCGATTGAAGCTCCAAAGATCTGACCAATTCAAATAGCAACGGACGATAACGACCGAAGAAATGCCGAATTAATGGTAAATAATTATCGCTGTTGTAAGTCGTAATCGCCTGACAGCGTTCGAGTAGCTCGGCGGAACCACCATGAGACTGTAGTAGGGCTTGCACTTGATTTCCGAATGTTTGTTCGTCAGGATGATCGACAGATACCTCTAAAATCTCCGCTAACACCCCTAGCATCACTTCAGTTTGCTTGAGATGTTGTTCTCTGAGTTCTACCAACCGTTGGCGGGCAAGGTAGTGAATTTTCCGCATCCGTTTGAGAAACAGATCGACCAAATAATCTCTGGTTTTAACTTGCGCCCGATAGAGTAAACACACCAGTAAAGCGTGTCGTTTATTAGTTTTGATATCTCGAAAATCCGAAATGTCCAGCGCTTTAGCTTGGGCTGCAAAAGATTGAATCTTACCCTTAGCAATCCCCGCTAACAACCGTTGGGCATTGCCAAAAGACATTAACTTGTCAAATTTAGATTGCAACTGAATGATGTGGGAAAGTCTAACACTCTTGGGCGGAGATTTGAGTAAATTGAGCGTGACCTGACCTTCGACGGATTGAGATAAGAGTAGCTCGTCTAAAAAGGTCTGCTCCGCAGGAGTTAACTTTGATGCCACCTGTTGAAATAATCTGTGATTGGTAATCGAACGTACATTGCCAGCTAGTCGATCTAAGGTACTAAACGCTGGTAACTCATAGCTTTCTTTGACCAATTCCTCAATCGCCACATTAATTAAATCGGCGTTACGATCCATAGTTGTCGCCGCCGTTGCGATAGCAATAGCGATATGTTGACGTGCGCCAGCATCAAAGATTTTAACTTTTAGAAAAGTCCGAATCGCTGTTTCATAGCGACGTTGTGACCGCAGGGGGGCAATGGCATCAACTGAACTGTTTAAATTCAATAGCTTCCGTAAATGCTCAATGAGTGCGGTTGGAATTGATGCCGCATCTGGAAAGTACCCTAGTCGCTGAAAAGCTTTCAGAGATATCAACAAGCGAAATCGACCTTCTTTACTGGCAGTTTGGACACGAGCAAAAGCTAGCTCGGATTCAGTTGGGGTATAGAGTTCGGCTAATTCTTTGAGATTCGGGAGAGATTTAAAACGAGGATAGGCGGTGCGTTCGATTGCGGTCATTAAATTAGGCGATTACCGCCGATTTTCGGTAACACAAACGTTAATTAGCGTTAGGCTCACTTTCCTATTTGAGAGTATTAATTATACTCCTAGCTCAAACCACTTGTAGATTAATAAGGTGCTTAACAATTCTCAGAACGCTCGAAATTCATCATCAAATTTTAGTAACTTATTTAAAGCTGTTTGAGCAGCAAGTTCAGCCTGCTCGGAAGTAACTTTTTGATATCGCAAAGTGGTCTGAATATTTTGGTGTCCCATCAATGCTCTTAGTTCTTCAATCCCGATTAATCCGACTCTTTCTGTCGCAAAAGTATGCCGCAGATCGTGAAGGCGAATACCTGCTATTAAGGGGAAAGGATCTGTCAAGTCTCGCCATCGCTGATGAATATTTGGATAACTCAATCGCACCACTTTCTTACTGAGTCGGTGTTGAGCTGTCCACAGAGCTGGATGCCCTTGGTGTCGGTAGTATTTGAGGTATTTCTCTAGCAATAGTGCTGCATCCTCACTGTAGAAGCACCAGCGGGTCTTATTGCCTTTCCCAACGACCTGAAACCTCTGCCCTTGCAGATCTAGATCTTCTAGATTTAAAGCTAAGAGTTCGGCAATTCTTGCTCCACTGCGGTGTAAAAGTCGAACTACAGCATTCAGGCGACAATCGGGTGTAATCGCCTCATACATTTGCTGGAGTTGGGTGGTACTCAGATAGCGGATGACGCAATCTGAGGCATGTTCGCCTTTACTAAAATCTGGCTTACGCCGTCGTAAATGAGCAATTGGATTGACTCTGATATATCCTTGTTCGACAGCAAAGTTTAGGAGGGCTTGAACGATGGATTGATGTCGGTGGTGAGTTGTATAGGCTAGATGGTTCAAGCCGTTGAGATACTCTTCTATTACTGCACGACCCAGAATCTCAATTGGATATCGTCCATACTTTTGTAGTAGCGGAATCAGTGTCAGTTCGTAAGACTTTTGGGTGGCGATACTCAGTCCAGGACGCTCTAAAAATTGAGTAGTAACTGTTGCTAAAGTCAGCGACATATACTACCTCCATCAGTCTAAACTTAAGGATAAGATTATTTTAAAAGTATATTTCTTTATTGATACTTTAATCTAGACTTATATGCAGCTTCTTGATTCTTTACTTGCGCCTAAAGCTGATGAATCACTCGGTCAATATCTTCGACGGCTCAGACTACACAGAGGTTTGAGTCAAGCCGATGTGGTCGAACTTGCGGGTATTCATTTGCAAAGCTTGGGTAAAATCGAACGAGGGAGAACGCTTAAACTCAATCACAAAACTTGTAGTGGGTTGGCTTATGCTCTTAATGTTCCGAAAGAGTATCTCGAATCGGTTGGCAGAGGTGTTGCCGTGGATGTCCCATCTGCGCTCAAGTTTTGTCCGAGTTGCTGGACTGTAGGAATGGCTCCTGAGTCGATGTGGCTGGATTTAAGAGCGAAGTTTTGTTTTCTCTGCGGGATGGAGTTACGTCATCGCTGTGTTGGCTGTCAGGAGCCGATTACTTCCCTGAAGCATCGTTTCTGCCCTTTTTGTGGGACATCTTATCAATCTTCTTCATCTTTAAAAGTTTGATAGCTGAAAGAATTTCACAGTAAAGATTTCAGCGCTTCGTGGCACTGTTTTACACGTATCCTGACTATACCCCAAAATTTGTATCGCTCGGAGATCTTAGAAATCTAAAACTTCCACTCCCCCCGATCGCAGAACAAAAACGTATAGCAGAGATACTCGATCGCACTCAGTCACTAATATCAAAACGCAAAGAGGCGATCACCCAACTCGACACCCTCACCCAATCCATCTTCCTAGAAATGTTCGGCGATCCAGTCACAAATCCGAAAGGGTTAGGAATAAAGAAATTTAAAGATATTGGAACTCTTGATCGTGGAGTTTCAAAACATCGTCCTCGCAACGCTCCTGAATTATTAGGCGGTATATATCCATTAATTCAGACTGGTGATGTTGCAAATTGTGGTGGATATATTCGTCAATACCAAAGCACCTACTCAGAAATTGGATTACGTCAGAGTAAAATGTGGCGTTCTGGCACACTTTGTATTACTATCGCCGCTAATATTGCAAAGACTGGTATTTTGACATTTGATTCTTGCTTTCCCGATAGTGTTGTTGGATTTCTTTCAGAAGATTTAGCAACAATTGAATTTGTTCGTGTATGGCTTTCGTTCCTTCAGAAAACATTAGAAGAAACAGCACCAGAATCAGCACAAAAAAATATTAACTTAGCTATTCTCCGCGATCTCAATGTCCCATTTCCACCTCTTCCACTACAAAAAGAATTTGCTCAACGAGTCGAAGCCGTAGAAAAACTCAAAGCAACACATCGCGCATCACTTAGCCAACTCCAAGCCCTCTTTGCCTCATTACAGCATCGCGCCTTTAGAGGAGAATTGTGATCGTTCCCTGAGCGAAGTCGAAGGGAACGATCTACCTTCGCCACTGATTTAGCCAAACTACCCGACCACACCAATCAGAGCCTTTAGACTCAGACAACAAACTATCCAATGCAGCAATTAACTCCGAAAGCGACCAACTATTTTGAGCAGCAAGGATAATCCCCCCATGTTGAGGATACAGATGCGCTAGAGCCATAAAATCCTTCACATTAAAAGTAAAAATACATCTACCCTGAGCAGTCGATTGCAACAATTGCATTTCATCACTCGCATCCAAAGGCATCCAATCCATTGGAGTCCGAGTTACATCATGCCCCTTAGTTACCAAAGCCAAATGCAAAGACTTAATTGAAGCATCAGCATCTAGATGCAGCTTTAGCCTAGCCATTCGCAACCTCTAAAGATTGCTCAGAATCGATCGCCGTATCAATCTGTAACTTATTAGCCCCATAAAAAGCCAACGCCTCACATACTTGAGACTCCGTTAGATCATACTCATTCGCAAGTTGACTTGCATTCATACCCCACTTTTGAGAAGCGATCGCGATCGTCAGCACCCGAATCCCTGTACCTTTTAGAACTGGTACAAGTTGACCACTTGCCCCTTGTCGATAAACAACCTGTGGGAAAGAAGCCTTTAAAGTGCTTACTTTTTCTGTCACCGCCCATAGGATGAATTGGTCAAGTGTTATGCCTTGACTCCGCGCCAACAGCTCGATCTCATTCTGCAAATGATTAGGTAAATTTAGAGCGTATGCTGACATTTTTGATAAGTTCTAGCTATACGAACATCATAATGGCACATCGTCAAAAAATGTACTTAATTGCATTCATAGCGATCGCCCAACAAAAGATACAAGCATTATATAGTAGTTATCAATTGTTGATAGTCATGCAATATTGGCTATCCTAAAATAAAAATACTAGGGGGCGACATGAGCCAATTCAGCTTTCTCAAACCAGAATTTCCCACAATCTACGAATCCGCCCACAAAGCCTTTAGAACCGCCTACCGCGATCCGCGTACAGCCTGCTTCTATGCCCGTCGCGCCCTAGAGCTAACCGTAAATTGGCTATACAAATACGACACATCCCTGAGACTCCCCTATCAAGACAACCTCAGCGCCCTAATCCATGAGCCAACCTTTAAAACCCTCGTCGGTCAAGCCATATTTTACAAAGCCAAACTGATCATCAAAATAGGCAACAACGCCGTCCACGATCAAAAACCCATCCCCACCCAAGATGCCATCATCGCCATTCGCGAATTTTTTCACATCGCCTACTGGCTTGGACACACCTACGGACGCACCACCAAACCCGATCCATCCCTCAAATTTGACAGCGAAGCAATCCCCAAGAAAAGCACACAGGCTTCGGCTTCCCTTCGACAAGCTCAGGACATCGCGCTCAGCCAACAAGGACAATCTAGCTCACTGAGCGGAGTCGAAGGGACGGCAACCACAGCCGCACAACTTCAGAAACTAGAACAGGAGCTAAGCGATCGCGATGAAAAACTATCCATACTGTTAGCCGATAAAAATGCGATCGATGAAGAACTAAAACGCCTCCGCGCCGAACTCATCGCCGTCAAACAAGCCAATACAGTTCAACCAGATACCCACGACTATTCCGAAGCCCAAACTCGTGACCTATTTATCGACCTATTACTCAAAGAATCAGGCTGGGTATTGGCTTCGGCTCCAATGGCTTCGACTCCGCTCAGCCATCGGCAAAAAACTAGCTCCCTGAGCGAAGTCGAAGGGACGGCAAACGCAGCAGAAAATGTTGAAGGGAGGCAAGGAACTACATCCGCAGCAAAAGATGCTAGTGGGGTTTTGGCTTCGACTCCGCTCAGCCAGCGTAAACAATCCAGCTCCCTGAGCGAAGTCGAAGGGACGGTAAACGCAGCAGGAAATATTGCAGGGAACGAAGGGACGGCAAACGTAGCAAGAGAGTTTGAAGTCTCAGGAATGCCAAATGAGACAGGTAAAGGCTTTGTCGATTATGTCCTCTGGGGTGACGATGGCAAACCCCTCGCAATAGTCGAAGCCAAACGCACCAAAAAAGACCCAAGAGTAGGACAGCAGCAAGCAAAACTCTATGCCGATTGTCTTGAGGCACAATTTGGACAACGCCCGATTATCTTCTACACCAACGGCTACGAGCATCACATCTGGGATGACACCAACTACCCACCCCGCCAAATCCAAGGCTTTTACAAAAAATCTGAACTAGAACTACTCATCCAACGCCGCACCACCCAAAAACCTCTCTCAACAGCAAACATCAATCCTGCGATCGCCTCCCGCCATTACCAAGCCCGCGCCATCCGTAAAGTCTCTGTAGCCTTCGAGCAGAACAAAGAGCGCAAAGTCTTAATTATCATGGCAACAGGCGCAGGCAAAACCAGAACCGCGATCGCCCTAGTCGATTTACTGATGCGTTGCAAATGGGTCAAACGCGCCCTATTTCTCGCTGACCGAGTATCTCTAGTTAACCAAGCGATAAAAGTATTCAAAACACATCTACCCGACTCCGCACCCGTAAACCTGCTCACCGAAAAAGAAACCGAAGGGCGCGTCTATGCCTCCACCTACGGCACGATGATGGGGCTAATCAATGACACTAAAAACGGTCAAAAACGCTTTGGAGTCGGACATTTTGACCTCATCATCATCGATGAAGCTCATCGCTCCGTCTTCCAAAAATATCGTCATATCTTTAACTACTTTGACTGCCACTTACTCGGACTCACCGCCACACCCAAGGATGAAATTGATCGCAACACCTACGGCTTATTTGACCTAGAAAACGGCGTACCCACCGATGCTTATCAACTAGAAGATGCAGTCAAAGATGGCTACCTAGTCCCCACTCAAGCCATATCTGTACCCCTCAAATTTCAACGAGAAGGCATCAAATATGATGAACTTTCTGAATCTGAGAAAGAAGAATGGGACGCAATGGAATGGGATGAAGAAGGTAATATTCCCGATCTCATTGAAGCAGGAGCATTAGACCAGTGGTTATTTAATCAAGACACCGCCGACAAGGTGCTAGAGCATCTGATGACCAGAGGTTTAAAAGTAGCAGGAGGCGATCGGCTTGGTAAAACGATCATCTTCGCCAAAAATCAAAAACACGCTGAATTTATCGAAGACCGCTTTAATGCCAATTACCCACACCTCAAAGGTGAATTTGCCAGACTGATCACCAATAGAACTCCCTATGCTCAAAGCCTAATTGATGACTTCTCTAAAAAGGATAAAGCACCCCATATCGCCATCTCCGTCGATATGCTCGACACAGGCATTGATGTGCCTGAAATCGTTAACCTTGTCCTTTTCAAACTGGTACGCTCAAAAACTAAATTCTGGCAAATGGTCGGACGCGGCACTCGTCTCTGTCCCGATCTATTTGGCGATGGTCAAGACAAACAATTTTTCTACCTATTCGACTATTGCCAAAATCTCGAATTTTTCAAACAAAATGTTCAAACCATTGATGCCCCTATCCCCAAGTCTTTAGGCAAACAACTATTTACCACCAGATTAGATCTAATCGCCGAATTAGATAAACAATCTAGCTCCCTGAGCGAATCAAAATCTAGCTCCCTGAGCGTAGCCGAAGGGACGGCAAACGAAGTAGAAGATGCTAGTGGGGTATTGGCTTCGACTTCGCTCAGCCAGCGTAGAGCATCTCGTTCCCTGAGCGTAGCCGAAGGGAGCAATGGAGCGCCCTACAATCCAACAACTAATCCCGAATCATCACTACGCAATCAGATCGCGCAGATCCTTTACTCAGAAGTTGCAGCTATGAATATTGAAAACTTCATCGTGCGACCCAAAAGGCAACTCGTTGAAAAATATAACAATCCCGAAACATGGCGATCGCTATCAGAACAAGATCTAAACGAACTCAACCAAGAAATTGCAGGATTACCCGCGCAAACTGAACCCGAAGCCGAAGAAATTAAAAGGTTTGATATCCTCATCCTCAAATTACAACTAGCCATCCTGCGATCGCACACATCATTTACGCGGCTACGCGATCAGGTTAAGGCGATCGCTAACCTGCTAGAGCAAAAGTCATCTATTCCCCTAGTCCAAGAACAGTTAGAACTAATTCAAGACATCCAGACCGATGAATGGTGGCAAGACGTAACCTTACCTATGCTAGAAGCAGTCCGCAAACGCCTACGCGGTCTAGTTAAGCTGATCGAAAAACAAGAGCGTCAACCGATTTATACCAACTTTGAGGACGAGATGGGTGATGAAACCATTGTCGAATTACCTCACTTCACCTCATCCGACAGCTTTGAAAAATTCCGAGCTAAAGCTAGAGACTTTTTGCGATCGCATCAAGACCAGATGGTCATCTTCAAGCTCAGAAATAACAAACAACTCACTGAAACCGATCTATCAGAACTAGAGACAATCTTGATAGAAAACGGTTTAGGCAATGCCGAAGACCTGGACCGTGCCAAGCAAGAATCTCATGGACTAGGATTATTTGTGCGATCGCTGATTGGACTAGATCGCGAAGTAGCCAAACAAGAGTTTGGCAAATTTCTCACCGATAAAACTCTCAATGCTAATCAAATCGAATTTATCAACATGATCATTGACTACCTCACCGAACACGGCGCGATCGCCGCAGAACGTCTCTATGAATCTCCGTTTACCGACTTCGCATCTCAAGGCATCGACAGTTTATTCACATCTTCTCAAGTAGATGAATTATTTGCTTTGCTAGATGATGTTTATACAAAAGCTGCTGCGTAAAGCCATTACAAAATTTGTAATGGGGGAATACAAAGGGAGTGTCCCCTTTTGGCAAGCAACATAGCTTGCACTCAAATTTGCACATACCTCAAATGACGCAAACTCGTTGAAAATCCACATCGATCATTTCAAATGCGATCGCAACTTTTGAACGGGTGCGCGATCGCCTTTGTTGTTTTAACGTGAGTTCGATATAGCCATTTGCGGCGTGCGAAGCACGCCGCAAATGGCTATATCGAACTCACGTTGTTTTAAGGTAATATAACTGTGTCTATTTGTAGCTAATAGGTTCTATTAAGATGCGAAAATGCTACATATAAAGACTTATAGAGACAAGGATGTACCATGAACAACAGTTACACAATAGATATAAATAATGTGAGCAAACGAATACATGTCACTTTGCCCGATAGCTTTTACAAGAAATTAGAGCTATGGGCTACCTCTGAGGCTCGACCAGTTGCAAATTTGGCTTCATACCTTTTGCAAAAGGCAATTGAAGAAGCTGAGGATCAAGGTAAATTAACCGATCGCACCAAAAGCAAAAACCATGAGTGAGTCAATCAAAGCAACCCGCGCTACAGTAGCGATCGGTGGTTTAACTGTTGATGGATTTATGCTGCCCGATGGCACTTATCGGATGTCGCAAACTCAGGCGGCTGAAACTGTGGGCAAAGACGAAATTAACGCCCGACGTTTTTTGTCTTCTAAGAACATAAACGCCATACGAGGAGAGGGTTATACGCCCGACAGTATTGAGGTTGAGTCACTTTCTGACAAGAGAGGTCAAACTCGCTTTAATGCCCTCCCCTTGGATGTTGTAACCGCTTATTGGCTGTATCAAAGTAGTCAGGGCAATCAAAAAGCTCTTGCTCTAGTTTGGGCATTATTGTCTGAATCCCTAGAACGTAGGTTTGATGATGCTTTTGGTGTGGTTCGCACTGAACAAGAACGCAATGAGGCAACTACATCAAGAATTAAGGCTCTCGAAAGTGACCTTGCTAATTTGGGTGAAGGATTTGCTCTAGATGATGAGAGCCGTCGTGAGCGTAATTATTTTGAGTCACTGCTTAAACAAAACGGTATCGAGCCTTATAGTTTGCCTAGCAGCGATCGCACTGAAGGAGATAAGTGAGCCAATCAAAGCAACGCACATTAGTGAGTCGATCAGTACAGCAGTCAAAAATCGAGATTGTTTTAACAAATCCGAGAGATCGATGTAGGGGTAGATACAGGATACGTGTAAAAACCTGCAAGATGACCTTTAAAGCTATACAGGGATTACATTCCAAAAATATGATTTTTTGGTTTTTCATCCAAAAAACAAACGATAGGATGTGCGTTTAAGACCGATCTTGCAGGTTTTTACACGTACCCTGTAGCTATCCCTTAATGAAACGATCAAAGATAATAACTTTATCCGAATTGAAAATGATGAATTGATTGTTTCTCATCTCGACGCGGAAACGGTTCCAGCCACTAAGCAAGAATTGGAGAATTTAGTATCTAAACGATTACCCCATGTGGATTTGACTGACCTATTAATCGAAGTCGATCAGTTAACAGGTTTTAGCCAATTTCTCATCCATGCAGGAGGCAATTCCTCTCGGTCTAATGAAACGAAAATCTATCTTTATGCGGCGATTCTAGCCCAAGCTTGTAATTTGGGCTTAAAGGCGATGGCGCATGTTGCTGATTTATCCTATGAAAGTTTGATTTGGCATACCAATTGGTATTTACGGGAGGAGACCTTAAGACCAGCGATCAATGCCATTGTCGATTTTCAATGTCAGCAATCTCTGAGTAAAATCTGGGGTGGTGGTATTCTCTCCTCTTCTGATGGGCAAAGGTTTCCAGTATCGGTAAAAATTCTCAAGCTGTAGCTCTACCACGTTATTTTGGCTATGGTAGAGGTCTAACTTTTTACACTTGGACTTCCGATCAATTTTCTGGTGTCAAGGTAATTCCTTCGACGATGCGTGATGCTACTTACCTACTCGATGGAATTTTAGATAATGAGACTGAACTGAATATTTTGGAACACACGACCGATACGGCGGGATATACAGATGTGATGTTTGCTTTGTTTGATGTTCTAGGTCTGCGTTTTTCGCCACGAATTCGTGATGTGGGTAAGAAGTCTCTTTATCGACTAAACAAGGATACTTCTTATGCAAACTTGCATGTCCTTCTCAAGGGTAATAATATCAATCAGAGTCTGATTATCGAGCGCTGGGATGATATTTTACGAGTGGTTGGTTCTCTAAATCTCGGTTGGGTTACAGCTTCGCTATTTGTGGGCAAGTTACAATCCTTGGCACTGGTCAGCTCATTCGGGATATGAATTTATAACCCAGACTCAATAAGGGTTTTAGTCATTTATAGTGATTGCTCTTCAAATCCATACGAATCAACGGTTTAAAGCTTTATCACGAATTAGCTGACCAGCGCCTAAAAAACATAGGGGCAATTCATGAATTGCCCCTATGTTTTTTAGGCATACATTTAACCCTTCGGTACTGGGAGAATTAGGGATGAGATATTTGAAGCTAGAAATGCAGCACCAATGCCACAAATTACTAAACCAGATGATCGCAAATTAGGTGATACTCCTCCAAAATCACCACTCAGGACTTTTTTGCCTGCAAAGAATGATGCACCTGAAATTACGAGTTGAATGAGGGTAAAGCCAACCAAATAAGAAACTAAAGCGGTGGTTTGTGCACCAAAGATTGCCTCTCCATAGGCATGACCATGAAATAAACCAGCGATCGCCGATAAACCAACTATTACTAAAGCGTTAGGACTATTTTTGCTTGCCAATAAAACACCAAATAGCAAGATTGAAGCGGAAACAACTAGTTCTACTACGGGTAGGTTTATGCCAAGAAGGTGAAGCCCAGTACCTAGCATTGCCGACAATACAAAGGAGATGGGAATCAAAATACCTTGAGTCTTGATTGATGCCACTAAACCAATGGCAACGATAAAGGCAAGGTGATCCAACCCAATTACAGGGTGAGCTAAGCCCGACATAAAGCCTTCAAAAAAGTTGCTAGGAACTCTGCCACCCATGGGATGGTGCGCTGAGGCAGGACTAGCAAATACTAAAAAGCTAAAAGCAATTGCGATCGCTAATGCCTTAGCCTGAATTGACGCGAAAATTTTAGATAAATTCATGCTCTGTAACTCGCAGATATGGATAATGAAACTGTTTCTGGCGGACATGCTCACTTCAAGTGGCTTTTGATTTGCAGTTCATGAATTGGAATATTTGGGCTTCTAACTCACCAGCCTTTAGAACCCCAGACCTGACAACCAGTTTTTCAAGGGTTGTGAGCCAGCATTGGTAATAGTCCCATTCTGGATCGTCTAGTTCATGAGTATCTTCCCATTCCTTGATGGTTTCCATCAGGGTTTGGCGAAACTCCTCCCATTCATAATGACCTTGCTTGGAGAGTGCGATCGCAACACCGAAAGCCATCTTTTCCCAATCCCGATCAAAGTGTAAATGTCCAGATTTTCGTGGCGGGGCTTCTTCGGGCGAACCCATTAAGCTAGTCACCGCAAAGTGTTCAAATTTAGTAAACACAAATTTTTATATCCTTGGCTTTACCTGAACTGTAGCAACACCCATCATGGCTTCTGGAGTGAGCAGAGCAGCAAGCTCTTTTTCACTCATTCCCTCTGTTCCCGCAGGACGCATTGGTAGTACCCACCAGCGAATTTGTGCGCTACTGTCCCAAACCCGCACTTCAACGGAATTATCTAGCTTCACGCCAAACTCAGAGAGCACCACACGGGGTTCGCGCACGACTCTAGCTCGGAAGGTCGGATCTTTAAACCAATAGGGTGGCAGCCCCAAGGTTGGCCACGGGTAACAAGAACATAGCGTACAAACAATTACGTTATGAATTTTCGGAGTATTTTCGACAATCCTCATATGCTCCCCTTCCGCGCCAGACATACCTACTGGAAAGTCCAACTCTTTACAAGCTTCATTGCAATCAGCGACCAGACGTTTCTTAAATTCAGGATCAACCCAAGCGCGAGCAACGAGTTTTGCTCCATTAAAAGGACCCATCTCCGTTTCAAAATATCCCAACACCGTATCGACGGTTTTACCTGTAATTACGCCTTTTTCGATTAAAAGGGATTCTAAGGCTTTGACCTTAGCTGCACTGAAAGTTTCTCGATCGCGACTATATTGGAAACCTGGATAATTAGTCATTGTTTTTCTCCTACAGTGCCTCTTAAATGGCTTCTATATATACTTCAAAAATATCGTTGTAATAAACCATGTTAGGTTCGGTGATTGACTCTGCCCAAAGCTCTTTTGGATCAAAGGCTAAACTATAAACTGGCATCGGTTCGCCAATGCCGTCAGCCGTCGGAAAGAAATATGCAAAGCCACTGTCATAAACCCGCACAACGGTTGCGACTTTGCCCATTAGATTTCCAGGCAAACGGCTATGGTCAGCCGAGTTTACTTCTTTGATTTTCACTTTACTTCCTAAAGCAAATTTAGGAGGAGCAGAAATTTTTCTCATGGGAGAATCACCCTCTCGTAGATATTTCACCACTTGCTTGTCAATTTCGGGCTTTCCAGATTTAGGCAGAGGAGCTTTAACCTTCTCGCTATTCGCTAAAAACTCAGCGGTGCGGGTGTCCAATTCTTCTTGAGTGATATAGCCCTCTGACACAAAGAAGCCAGAAATACCACCTAACCATTTCTCGTAATAGCGGAGTCGGAAATATTCAAAGGGATGCATGGCTTCTGCACCCATACGCAGGTGTCCCCAAGTCCAAAAGCTCTTGAAGGTTGTGGGGACTGACTTCATGTCATAAGCAGGTAGTGATGATGGAAGATGATTGCTTAGTGCCATCATCGCTGTGTGAATACCAAAGATTCGTTTTTCCCATGGTTCAACGAAAACTTTGATTTCGGGGGTAATTCGGTCTAGCCCTTCTAGACCACCGAGATGGTGCTGTAGTTTCATAAATTTGTTTGGTTACTCAAATAAAACTCGATCAGGTAAATGGTTAAACACTTGTTAGTGCAAGTCTTCTAAGCTGTGTAAGCAAGGACTGGTGTTTTAACTTGGTTAAGAGTTTGAGCATCAGGCTCCGCGAAACAACTTAGAAAGCCTGCGCGAAGCTCAGCTTCGTCTAAATTTCTGCCAATGAAAACTAATTCATTACGGCGAGTTTCTCCCAGTCGCCAAGGCTTTCCAGGTCTGCCATCTAGGGTCATGTGAACGCCTTGGCAAACAAATCGCCGAGAGGCATTGTCCACATCTAAGATGCCTTTCAGTCGAAAAATATCGGCTCCTTTTGCCTGTACCGTCTGATAAAGCCAGCGATTGAGTTTGTCGCTGTCTATCGTGCCAGAGTCAGTAATGGCTACAGAGAAAACAGAGTTGTCGTGCTCGTGGGCTTCTTCTTCTAAAAATGCTGGATCAAGGCTCAGGGCATTTTTGAGATCAAAAGCCTGCACGCCTAGCAGAGTATCGATGGGGATATCACAGTTTTTGGTGTAGTGAATGGTGGCGATCGCATTCATCCCCCGCACTTTATTCTCTATGACTTGGAGAACATCCGACGATACTAAGTCTGTTTTGTTAAGCAAAATCACATCGGCAAAGGCGATTTGCTCTTGGGCTTCACTGCTTTCCCAGTGTTCTGAGATGTGCTTGGCATCGACCACAGTCACTACGGCATCTAGCTGCGTTTTTGCAAGCATCACCTCATCCATAAAGAAGGATTGGATGACTGGAGCAGGATCGGCTAAGCCTGTTGTTTCGATGACTAAATGATCGAAACCTCCCTCCCTTTCCATCAATTCAGCAATAATGCGAATCAGGTCGCCTCTGACGGTGCAACAGATGCAACCATTATTCATTTCAAAAATTTCTTCGTCAGCATTGATCACCAACTGATGATCAATGCCCACTTCGCCAAACTCATTGACAATAACAGCGATCCTTTTGTTGTGTTCCTCGGTAAGGATGCGATTGAGCAGAGTTGTCTTTCCAGCACCCAAATAGCCAGTCAGCACTGTTACGGGAACTTTCTGAATTAAAGCCATAAATTAATGCTTCCTCTTAGAATTATCGAAATTATCGCTTCTTGAAATAACAGTAAGTGGTGAAATTAATTCCTCGCTATACTGTGACAACACGGAACCCAATGGTTCGATTCAATTCTGTTTCAAGATATCCAGAGCGGCTAGCAGAACGGATTTTGCTGGGATTATCTAGCCAGCCGCCACCGCGAACAGTGCGTATCCCAGATTGGGAAGCATTTACCCAAGCCTTGCCGTTAGTGGGCGATCCACGATAGTCGGAATGCCAAGAATCAGCAGACCATTCCCATACGTTGCCGTGCATATCTTGAAGACCAAAGGCATTGTGGGAAAACTTACCCACGGGCGTTGTCGATTTCCGATATTCGCCAGCAATCTCGGTGTTGTAGGTATAAGTGCCGACGTAATCAGCCATATTACTAGTGATGGTTTCGCCTGTGTTGAAAGGCGTGTATGTCCCCGCACGGCAAGCGTATTCCCACTGGGCTTCGCTAGGAAGTTGATATTTACGCCCTGTTTTTGCGGTTAGGCGATCGCAAAACTCTACTGCATCTAACCAAGACACACTTTCTACAGGCAAATCACCGCCCCGAAAATGTGCAGGAGAAGGATCAAGCTCTATATTTACCTTGGGTAAAGCCGCTACCACAGCCCATTGAGCCTGGGTAATCGGGTGCTTACTCATATAAAAGGACGAGAGTTTTACACGATGGCGAGGAAATTCATAGTCCGTCATGACCGCTTTTTGTGATATCTCATTTCTTGACGCACCCATCTCGAACTGACCAGATGCGATCGCAACCATCTCTAGTTTTTCAGCGCTTCTGATTTCTTCATCCGTAAGAATCTCTGAGAAAAATTTGGCTGTATGTCTTTGCTGTTGATTGATTTGCCCATTTGCATCAAGTGTTGCAACACTAAATGAAAATGTTTCGAGTTTCAAATTCTGCGCTCCAGCCGATTCACTTAAAGCGGAAGCTATAGCCCGCTCGATATCGGCAAATATTAGCCCGACACTACCCAACCCTGCATATTGAAGAAATTTTCTTCGTTTCACTTTCATCAAATAATTCCTCGACTTTTTTATTTAGTAATTAAGTTAATTTCCCTTTCAGGATATTAATTAAAGTTGGCTAAGATAGAAGATTTAAAAGATCGGAAAAAAGTCTTTTGAATACCAAGAAAATCTAAGAACTGTAGTTCAATAAAAGACTTAATTACAAGCTAGATAAAAATATTTTATTTACTCATAAAATATTTTTATCTAGCTATCTGACAAACGATTTATTGCTTTTTTGTGGTTAATATTATTAAAGATTAAATATTCAAGCTATTTTGTATTAATCAGTACATTTGCCTCCTTTAAAAGGCAATAAATAACAGGCAATAAAAACATCATTAAATGTCATAAATAATGTCGTAAATGTTTATTTGTTCTGACATTTTTCCTTTGAAGTGACACACTTAGCTGATTGACTGACAAAAGTAAGTAGAAGTTATACAGATAGTAGCATTGAGGAAAAAAGAGGCGTATGCTGTTTTCAGAACAAAAAGGAGCATAGGACAAATGACCCAAAATGCCTCACATCTTTAGTAATGAACTAATAAAATTCAGGAGTCAATATAGCCCTTGGTCAGATGTGCGTTATTTGGGAGTAATGGCATGGATGATGGTGGGAATGATCGCCACAAGGAGTGTAAATTTAACGAAGTGGCTAACCCATATCAACACAAAAGCATTGATCGCCCAAAGCAGGCAAAGACAACTATACTTTAAACGGGTATAATCTGAGCTTTTTTGAGATTTTGGAAACGGAGAGTGAGTAGCGATAGCAGTTCTTTTTTATGGTTAATATGAGCGTTCTCAATACATGAAGAAATAGCATCCTGAAAC
>NZ_JAYGIF010000121.1:0-13975 GCF_034931345.1 Pseudanabaena sp. CCNP1317
AAACTAGCCCTTGGGCGTGCTTAACGATGCTTTCCATGATCGTTATTTAATTTACTACTACGCCCTTTTTTTCACATTTTTGCTCTTTCTGCAACCCCTTTTCTTGAATGGTGCAAGATCTCAGTTATCTTTCTGTCTGAGATCCTCATAAGCCTCCCATGTATTACCCTCAAAAACTAAGTATCTCATCCATCTCTTCCTTACTAGGCTGATAACCTTGCCGTTGTTCGTGAGTTGCCATAGAACGAGATATCTGTTTCATAAGATCATCATTTTGCAAAACAAACAAAGTTTCCTGATGCTGTTCCCAATCCTCAGAACTAACTGCCGTAAAACTTGATTGCTTGGCAAACTGCCAAATCTGCATAAACTTAATCAGCGATGCTTCAGGCGCTTGCTCAATTTCGTGAATTAATTGCTCTTTGATCGTCATACATTTGTCCTCCTTGCCCTTTAAGCATAGCTTATAAATTTTTACAGAGCTATACATAACAGCGATCGCTCAAAAGTTTTAACAACCCTTAAATTAAACCAATTCATCACGCATCCAACCTCGTAACTTAATTAATGAATTTTTGCCGATCGCTAAATAACTTAGCCTTATCTTCACGTAATCCATTCCCAATATAAAATTTTAGCAACGCATCTATCGACATATCTCGACTTGCTGCAACCTCCTCAATCGATCGCTGAATGTCTCTTACTGAAATTCCTTTAATCGTAATGACCAGCGATCGCAAATATATAGACGTACTTCTCATCGAATTTATAGACGAGTCGATCTTTCTGAGAAATTCGCCTCGACCATAAGCCAGACAGATTATGCTTTAACGGCTCTGGTTTACCTATACCCTTAGCAGGATCGTCCCGCAGTAACTCTTTGATGATTTTACAAAGATTCTTGTGAAGGTTCTTATCTTTCTGTCTGAGATCCTCATAAGCCTCCCATGTATTACCCTCAAAAACTAAGTATCTCATCCATCTCTTCCTTACTAGGCTGATAACCTTGCCGTTGTTCGTGAGTTGCCATAGAACGAGATATCTGTTTCATAAGATCATCATTTTGCAAAACAAACAAAGTTTCCTGATGCTGTTCCCAATCCTCAGAACTAACTGCCGTAAAACTTGATTGCTTGGCAAACTGCCAAATCTGCATAAACTTAATCAGCGATGCTTCAGGCGCTTGCTCAATTTCGTGAATTAATTGCTCTTTGATCGTCATACATTTGTCCTCCTTGCCCTTTAAGCATAGCTTATAAATTTTTACAGAGCTATACATAACAGCGATCGCTCAAAAGGTTTAACAACCCTTAAATTAAACCAATTCATCACACATCCAACCTCGTAACTTAATTAATGAATTTTTGCCGATCGCTAAATAACTCAGCCTTGTCTTCACGCAACCCATTCCCAATATAAAATTTCAGCAACGCATCTATCGACATATCTCGACTTGCCGCAACCTCCTCAAGCGATCGCATCGCATCAACTGGAATTTGCAACAATACCGCCTCAGTCGCACGAGGCTTGATTTGTAGTTTGATATCCTCTTCAATTTGATTCATATAACTTCCTTTCATTACGAGTAGCAGGACGAGCTGAAATTATGCGCGATCTTTTTCATTACCTTGTAAGCGATAGACAACATTCATAAACCCGTCTTCAATATGCTTTAATACGCTATATCAGTAGCTTAACTTGATAAGCGATCGCCCAAAAATTTTAACAACCTCTGCTCATCCCAATTCGCCGCCACACCTTGCAGGACTTGACTAAATAACTGCTCATATTCGCGATCAGATAGAGGAGCCGTTGGCTCTTCATTCGACTTAGCAAACCAACGCTTCCACAAGTTCATAACTCACCTGCCAACACCTGCGACAACATCAACCCTAAAAATTTTAGCAACAAATTAGGTAAGCAACAGAAAACTATAAACGCGCAGATCCCCGACTTTTTGTATGACAGATCGAGTTAACCTATAAACAATGAAAAAAAGTCGGGGATCTTAAACCCTGCCTCCTTAGCAAATAAATGTTTAACTACAGTGATTTAAAGAAAACCCGCGTCTACCAAGAAGCAAAGCAGGAGTTACAAAAATAACTGCTCAAGCTGGCGATTCGTTAGAAGATTACCAAGTGATATGGCTTCGACTACGCGCAGCTATCGATGTCTGCGCGTAGTCGAAGCCAATATTATTTTTGACATTGTTGCGAAGCACACTCAAGAGTTTCAACACAAAGCTGTATGTTGTTAACATCTAACCTAAAAGATAAGATAATTGACGGTTTACTACCAAGTAAATCGCAGGTTATTCTGTCTCTGGCATTCTTAAACTGTTGAATATGTTTACATATGGCAAATAAACCTCCCTTTTCAAGCAAAAAAGCGAATGCAAAAAGAAAGAGGAAGGCTGCCGTTGCTGCTGCTGCCCCGATATCTAGACAAGCTTCCAATAGGAGTAGTTGGTTAAATAATTTACCGATTAGCGCCAAAATCATTTTTGCGATCGGTTCAACTAGCTTTTTATCCTTAATTGGCTTTGCGATCGCCGCTTTGTATCTAAATAATAGTCTCGCGCCGATTGTCAACCAAGAAGCGCAAAGGAAACTATCCGATGCCACATTATTTGTGTTTGGCTTAGGGGTGATTTTGATTGTGATTAGTGCGCTATTCGGTTTATTTATCGGTAGTACGCTTAGCAAGAGGATTCGGGGGCTAGAAGCGATCGCTAGACAATATGCCGCAGGGGACTTTGGCGCAAATGTGGAGCTTGGGGCAAAGGATGAAATTGGCAAGTTAGCTGATATTTTTAACCAGATGACTTTTAACCTTGCCCAAAATAAGCAAGAGCAGTCTTCGGCTCAAGTCGAGGCTGAAGTCCAAAATAATATTTTTCAAGATGAAATTTCGCACCTGCTGGATGTGGTTTCCGAACTGGAGATGGGAGATTTGACGGCTAAGGCTGAGGTCAGTCCCCACGCAACTGGTTTAATTGCGGATACGCTCAATCGTCTATCAGAGCAGTTAGCGGAGGTACTTGCCGCCGTGTTGCAAACTGCTCAACAGGTAACGCTCCGCACCGATCGCCTTGAGCAGTTAGCGATCGCCGTATCCCAAAACGCTGAGCAACAGGAAGCACTGGTGGTGCAAGCCCGTTTAGGAATTGAGGACGTAAACCAATTAGCCCAAGATGCAGCTCAACAAGCGATCGCCGCCAACAAAGCTGTGCAGAGGGTGCGATCGGCTGTGCGACAAGGGGAAGAACAAATTATTTACTTGACGGCTTCGATTGAGTCTCTGCAAGCGGCTACTGTACAGATGGTGCAAAGAATTAAAAATCTGGGGGAATTCGTGGCGCTTGCGAAACAATTTGTGTTGGATCAAAAACGCCTTGCGTCTTTAACTCAGGTTTTGGCGACCAATGCATCTATGGTCGCGGCAAGGGCGCTAGAACAACGCGATCCTGAACAATTTGTCTCCGTCGCAAGGGAATTTGAAGCTATCGCCTCACAGGTAAATAACTTGGCAACCCAAACCAATCAGGGGCTGGTGGTATTGCAACAAAGGACGGGATTTGTGGATGTGGTTGTGTCGGGGATTGATCAAGACGTGCGCGACGTGAATAGCCTTGTGTCGGATTTCACTAATAGTGTGAATAGTTCGGAGCAGTCATTTACCAATATTGCAACTGTAACTGAAGAGTTAGCCGAAATCGGCGTAGCCGTAACTGATTCATCACGCTCAATTGCGGAAGCCGTCAAATTTAGCTTAGCTTCGATCCAAGATATTGAAGCGATCGCGGAACGTTCTGCTTCTCAAGCCCAATTTACCCGTGATCAATCGGGCAAAATGGGCATGTTGGCAAGGCAACTACTAGAAAGGGTGCAGTTTTTCCGTTTACCACCAATGCTAGAAATGCAGATTACGGAAATGGACGAGATGGAATCGATTACTGACAGATAGATTTTTAGTGGCTCAGCAAAGCCGTTCCACTAAAAATCTATCGCCGCCCCTTAATCACAAATTGATAGCGAATAGCGAAATAATGCCAAATTCTGAATTTGATGATTTACAACTGCAAGAAGAACTGCGTACTCTATTTGAATTAGATACCCAGAAATATTTGCAACTCTATGTGCAGACTGTCCATCAGTTAAGCATAGCCAGTTGGCGCGAAGATATTCAGCAGTTATATCGCTGTGTACATACGATTAAGGGTGGTTCTGTTACTGTAGGTTTTCAAGCAGTACTTCAAGTATCGACGATATTAGAGGATGTTCTTTCCGATCTGCGTTATCTAGATGTTGCTCCACCTTTGGCTGATGGCGAATTAGCGAAGTCTTTGATTGAAGCTGGTGAATTACTGATCGGTGCAGTTCAGATGGGGGAACTCAGCAACCCCGAAGCAGCAGTTAACTATATTCAAACCCTACGCGATCGCATTCAATCTAAGTATTTACCTGAATGGAACGAAATGCGTCAAGTTCAGCAAGAATTTGCCGATCAAGGTTTTGATTTGGTGACACTGGAACTGGAAATGGCGATCGAAGATTTACCGCTCACAGGTGAGGTTCCGACCGAAGCTTGTGAGATCGCCAAGCAAACTATGGCGCAGTTACAAGAAATTGGCACAGAAATAAGCTTGGCGGCAACTTGGCATGAATTTTTACAAAAAGGGAGTGAGCTATGCGATCGCCTAGATTGTGAGCAATGGCACGCAGAATGGATGCCATTTCTGAAAAAAGTCAAAGAAAGCGCACGTCAAGGTGGAATTTTTGAAGCTGAACAAGAAGCAACAGTGCCCTCTCTAAGCATAGAATCAACATCAATCGCTGGGAATGAAGTTCCTGCATTTACTTATGCACCAGTTTCGCCAACGGCGGACATTCAAATTCCTGTGCCACTTGATCGCCTAGAGCGATCGTCCCAGTATCTAGTTGAAACCTTGATGGCAACACGTGCCACACAAGGTTTTTACCAATCAGTTTACTCGAATCTATTGCCGTTAGTCTCACTCGCGCAAAACAGTGTTCAATACATTACCCAATTACGCGAAGTTCAAGATGATTATGCATTGCTAGACGCATCAGGGGAGCAGGATGGACTAAAAATTGAGCGCTATCGTCAAGGATATACTGCCATTAACCGCTTACTAGAAATTAGTCTGCGCTTAATTGAATTAGGCTCAGAAACAGGTGAATCGGCAAGGCGGACAGCCGACAGTATCCAAATCCTTGACCGCAGCTTACGCAATCTCCAACAAACCATCGAAGAAAGTCGCCTTGTTCCCTTCTCAACCCTAGCTTTTAGATCGAGAGGGATTTTACGAGATTTAATGACTCGTGTTGGCAAAGTCGTTCAGTTTACGATTATTGGTGAGCAACTGGAACTTGATGCAGGCACACTTCGCAGCTTAGAACCTGTGCTACTACATTTATTGCGTAATTCCTACGATCATGGCATCGAAGATGCGTCTGAACGAGAGAAGTTAGGCAAACCGCTACAGGGTAAAATCGAAATGTCTCTGAAACGGAGAGGCAGTATGTTTGACCTTAGCATTCGCGATGATGGAAGGGGCATTGATCCCGATCGCATTAGTCAAATTGCCCAATCCAAAGGATTGCCACTGACGGATACCAGCACTTCTGAACGACTATTAAGCGTCCTATGTCAATCGGGCTTTACTTCCACTACCGTCGTTAGTGATATTTCTGGTCGAGGCGTGGGCATGGATGTGGTGGCAAGTCAAGTCGCACTGATGAATGGCAAACTTAGCCTTATCTCTCAACTAGGCAAAGGTACAGCTTTTACAATTCAGATTCCCGTACCGCATTTGTTTGTACGCTGTATGCTCCTGCAAGCAGGCGATCGCACTTTTGCAGTTCCCACTTCCGAAATTTACACAACTACCCTCGTTGAGAGTCTGCTCTGGCAAAAGACCGAACGCTCAGACTACACCATTGAGGTACAAGAAGAGAAAGGGAAAATACCAGCGATCGATCTCTATCAATATTGGCAAGGACAAACTGAAACCCGCACCCTCTTACCATCGGCGATCGCTGTGCGGACGAAACAATCAGATAGCGATCGTGGCGTTTGGTTAATTGCCGATACCCTAGTTGGACAGAGTGATCTATTGGTAAATCCAATTCCTGCGCCTCTGGTTGCTCCAATTGGTTTGATCGGGATGAGCTTGATGCCTGACGGGAAGCTGATTCCTGTCATTGACGCACTTTCCTTTGTGGAAGCGTTCTTCTCATCAGGGAATGAACTCCTTACGATTTCTAGTTCTCAATCAACAGCTTCTTTCCTCGATCTATCTAGCGATCGGCAAATTTTAGTCGTAGATGATGCCGCTCTAATGCGTCGCCGCATTGAAAGTGGCTTGTCGCCACAAGGATACGAAATTACAACTTGCGATGATGGGATGGAGGCTTGGCAATGGCTACAACGCCACAGTCAACCTGCTTTGCTAATTACGGATATTGAGATGCCGCGTATGGATGGATTCACGCTGATCGATCGCTGTCGTCAAGCAGGATTAGATATGCCGATTCTGGTGATTTCATCACGTCTTGCTGAAGAATGGTCGCGTGAGACCAGTCGTCTTGGTGCAACTGATTACCTTACTAAAGGGTTTTCAACTTTAGAGCTAGTTAATAAAGTTAGTACTTTAATCGATGAGAAAGCTCTTAAGAAAGAATCTCAATCTCTGCCTTTATAAGCAAGCACCTATACCAAAAAATGAGTGCGTTGCTATAGCAGTGCAAGAGATAACTAGGACAAATCAAAACCCAAAAGATGAGTGGCGGCGCAAAGCGCCGCCACTCATCTTTTGGGTTTTATGTCCTAAGCAAAACTTACGTTGCTATAGCAATCCTAAATAGGTTGTGAGAGTGCGCCCTGAAGGGGCGCACTCTCACAACATTCAAAATCTTACAACTCATTTAGGAGCGCTATATATACAAGAAAAAATTTAAAGAATCTCGCTGATGCTAGCTTCTTTTTAACGTCAGTTCGATGAAATCAGAAAATGGTAAGACTCGCTAAGCCAGTTTATGCCATTTACGGCGTGCTTTGCACGCCATAAATGGCTATATCGAACTCACGTCTTTTTAGAGAGCTAATATCTTAGCTACTAATGCAAGACTTTCTTCGTAGAGAGCCTCCCTTCCCCATCTTTGAAGCTGTTGACCAAGAAGAGTATCAGCACTTTGATCGGACAAAGGTGACACTTGATGCACACGATAGTTTTGCGCTCCACCACCAGCTTCCATCCGCATACAGCCAGTAGATTCTGAACAAAATACATTACAAGCATCAGTATTTTGATTAGAGGCTGTCAGGCGTAATCCAATTAGATCGCCAACTACCTCGCCTACATCACCCACAGGAATCGCCGCTAATTCAGCTTTAACTTGGATGTGGTTACGACCTTCAAAAATAATATGCTGGATATCGTAGTCACCACCTTCAGAACTGCGTTCAATAGGTTCCCACTCTAGGCGACTAGCGATCCAGCCGAGAAACATGAGCGCTTGCGTACTGTTGCCGCGTTCATAGTCAATGGTGATCCCATCAATTTCCCATACTGCCGCACGGCGATCGGGTTGGTCAAATGCTTGAGCAGTCAACTCTTGCCAAGGCGCAAGACGTTGCCAATTCAAATCTGCAATTTGCGTACCCGCTTGGATCATGCCTTGCACTTTGAGTAAGTCTGCCTCAGAATTGGCAAAGGTAGCTGAGTCCATGATTAAGCGATTGCTTAAATTAACTAGCTTCTCAAACATGCGCGTATTTGGCGCAGGGCTATCTTTCCACCATAGAAAAACAGGTAGATCGGGGATCAGTAATTCTGGAAGAATACTATGTACGCGATCGAAGGCTCGTTTCGCGCCAGTGAGGGTGATATATTCACCACAAATTAAGGAGCTACGACTTTTTTGAATTGGGCAGTAGGCTGCTACTTGTGCGGATATACCTTGATCTTCTTCATCGAGAGTTACCAAATCAATGACTCGACATGGACTCTGAGAAACGATCGCATCAACGGAAGCCATCCGTGATGCTGCACCCATGGTTTCTGGTTCATACACTAATAGATTGAAGGTAGTAGCACGGGCTGCCGAATTTTCGCCATAGGACTGCCAGATTTTGCTTAGCTCTGCTTCGACTTGAGATACCGAGACATCTTTGGGAGCTTGCAAAGATACAACGGAAGTTGCTTGCGTATTCATAATTTTGTTGAATCAACACCGTTTATATTGATCTTAAATAATTTGGCGTTGCCAAATTATTTAAGGAGTTTATAGTCGTCGCCACTGCCGCCCATCACGTTCGATCAGTTGTTCAGCTTCAGATGGTCCCCATGTCCCTGCTTCGTATTGTGGCACGACGCTGGGATCATTGGGCATTTCCCAAGCAGAAAGCGCTGGAGTCACGACTTTCCAAGCAGCTTCCACTTCGTCACCGCGTGTAAATAAGGTCTGATCGCCCAACATACAGTCTAACAACAAGCGATCGTAAGCATCGGAGCCTTCGATACCAAAGGTTTTGCCATAGCCAAAGTCCATATCCACTGATCGCGATCGCAGGTCAGCCCCCGGCATTTTTGCCTCGAACTTTAATGCAATCCCCTCATTGGGTTGAATCCTTAGGGTCAGCACATTTGGTGACACCTGTTTAGCTGCCGACTGAAACAGTAAATAAGGCACATCACGAAACTGAATCGCAATTTCGCTGACTTTTTTAGGCATCCGTTTGCCAGTTCGCAAATAGAAAGGAACACCCTGCCAACGCCAATTATTGACTTCAAACTTCATTGCCACATAGGTTGGTACTAAGGACTCAGGGTTAACATTTGGCTCGCGGCGATAGCCTTGCACCTGTTTCCCCTTCATCCAACCCTCGCTGTATTGAGCGCGTACACAAGAACGCTCTAATTTGCGAGTGTCGGCAAGTCGAGTCGCTTGAATCACCTTCACTTTCTCATTGCGGAGGGAATCTGCATCCATGGAGTTTGGTGGCTCCATAGCCGTTAGACAGAATAGCTGCATCAGGTGGTTTTGCAACATATCCCTGAGCGCTCCAGAGTTTTCGTAATAACCAGCCCGATCCTCAACGCCAACGGTTTCGGCAACTGTGATTTGGATGTGGTCGATAAACTGGCGATTCCATAATGGCTCAAAAATCGCATTAGCAAATCGCAGCACTAAAAGATTTTGAACGGTTTCTTTGCCTAAATAGTGGTCAATACGATAGATCTGTTTTTCGTCACAGGATTTCTGCACAACCCGATTCAGGTCTTGGCATGACGACAAATCACGTCCGAATGGTTTCTCAATTACCACTCGCGTTTTTTGGGCATTTTTAATCATGCCAGCCTGACCCAACTTTTCGATCGCATCGGTAAAGTAATTAGGCGAAACAGCTAAATAAAAGACACGATTACCACGAGTGCCTCTTTCTTTATCTATTTGCCCCAAAAACTCATCAAGTTTGCGGTAATCGTCAAGGTTGCTCATGTCAAGCGATTGATAATACAAGCCTTCAGCAAAATCGTCCCAAATTGCTTCGGCTCCAATACCTACGGAGAACTTTTCTACGCCCTCACGCATTTGCTCTCGGAAATAGTCATGGCTCCAAGGTCGGCGAGCGACACCCACGATTGTGAGTTCGGGCGGTAGGCGACGTTGTTGTTTGAGGTGATAGATTGCAGGAACTAGCTTGCGGATCGTCAAGTCACCCGACGCACCAAAGATTACCAGAATCGATGGCTCAGGTGTTCTTTCTTGCTGTAAACCAACCCGTAAGGGATTTTCGAGTATTTGTACCACAGGCTCGGTTGTTGAACGCTAGCTAGATTCTAGCTAATGCATTCCGTTTTCAAGCAATATCGTCTGTTTTCCTTTAGGATCACTAGTCTTAATTTTTATGGACATAATCAATTACACATCCAAATCTGTAAAGTTGCGCTCCTCAGTGGTGCAACTTTACAGATTTGGAAATTTATTTTGAGATGCGGTAAAACCTCAAATATTGCAGCAATTATCGATCAAATAAACTCCAAGATATTTCTTGAAAGTATTGCTAAGCAATACTTTCAAGAAATATCTTGGTTTGGGAGTAGGTGCAAAGCACTGTAAAAAAGCAATAAACGAATTATTACGGAGCTACTGTTTTAAGTAGATGGGCATAATTAATTACAAACCCAAACCCGTAAAGTTGCGCCCCGCAGGGGCGCAACTTTACGGGTTTGGGTAATTTATTCTGCACAGGTACTTAACAGTCATATTGTGTGATAATGATTATCATTCTTAAAAAAATAGCTAAATATGTAATTAACGTCAGTTCGACGAAAGCGAAAAATGGTAAGAATCGCTAAGCGATTCTTACCATTTTTCGACATTTGCGGCGTGCGAAGCACGCCGCAAATGGCTATATCGAACTCACGTTAATTAATATCGCAAAAAGTGATTTAGAACGATTTGATAAAAATTATTGATATTAAAACCATCTATTTTATCGAAAAATCTAGATTTGCAGAGCGGATTAAGTTCATAAAATCTTTAAGATGTCTCTAGTTTAATGACTTTAACTACTATTAAGAGTGATACATGCAAGTGAGGAGTTACGCTATGTCGCAAGTTTGGTTTGAACCAGTACAAAAGTCTCTAGTTGGCGCGATCGCCTTTTCGGCGATTGGAATGCTGCCTAGCGCTATATCCAACGTATCGGCTCAGTCGTTACCACCAATCAAGGATGTCCTAACCCAAAATGTCACGTCAGTTTCACAACTCAGTGATGTACGTCCCACAGATTGGGCTTTTACGGCTTTACAGTCCCTAGTTGAGCGCTATGGATGCATCGCAGGTTACCCCGACAGCACCTTTCGCGGCAGGCAAGCCACCAGTCGCTATGAATTTGCCGCAGGTTTAAATGCTTGTCTCGACAAAATTAATGAAATTATTTCCGCAGGACTAGCCGATAAAGTTAGTAAAGAGGATCTCGCCACATTACAAAAATTGCAAGAAGAATTTGCCGCCGAACTTGCAACGTTGCGTGGACGTGTCGATGCGCTTGATGCAAAAACTGCCAAGCTGGAAGCGCAGCAATTCTCGACGACAACTAAGCTCACTGGTCAAGCGATCGCGGCTGTTTCGGTCGGAAGTTCAGGCACTGATTTTCTGCTGGACTCAACTGGAGCGCTGACAACCAATGCGGGCAAGGTGAATACAACTGTGATCAGCCGTGTGCGCTTGAACTTTAATACGAGTTTTACTGGCGAAGATTTATTACTCACTCGGATTGAGCTTGGCAATGGCGGCACTGGACTAAGCAATTCTCTTGCTCCCGCAGACAACTTATTAGGGTTCACAGGATTTGGGAACAGTTCTAAATTTGATTACAGTGATGTCGGCACAAACGCCACACTCAATCGCTTGCGTTACGATTTCCCGATTGGCAAAGATATCCAAGCTTCGATTGGCACAAACATGTCGCTGAACGACCATCTGGATGCGAATAGTTTTGCCAATGACGAGTCCGCCGATTTTTCTAGTGGCATGTTTATCAATAACCCCTTGATTTTGCCTGTGAATGATGGGGCTGGAGCAGCGATCGCATGGAACTTTGGCGGTAGTGCTTTTACCTTGAGAGCAGGTTATGTGGCTCAGAATGCTAATAGCCCGACCTCTGACGGCACGATCAATCGTGGCTTATTTGGTGATCCTTACCAAGGTACGGTTGAGCTAGAGTTTGCGCCGAAAAATGCTGATGATGCAAGTCCCTTTGCGATCCGTCTGCAATATACTCGCGCCTCGGTAAATAATCTGGACTACAACACAGGCGGCGTAAACCTTGAGTGGGCTTTTAATAAATCTGTAGCCCTTTTTGGACGCTATGGATTCGGCAATATCAGTAATCGCGGTAATGCCATTTCCGCAGCGCTTCCCACCTATACAACTACAGCCAATGATTCTCTAAATCCCCAAACTTGGTCTGCGGGTTTTGCTTTTCCTGATTTGTTTAAGGAAGGTGCAATGGCAGCGATCGCGGTTGGACAACCTTTCATTGAGAGTCAAGTAGGTAACGCTACTCAAACCAATGTGGAGTTGTTCTATCGCTTTCCGATCTCAGACAATATCAGTATCACTCCTGATTTGCAGTTCATTTTTAATCCCAACAACAACAGTGACAATAGCACCATTACTGTCGGCACATTGAGGACTGTATTTTCGTTCTAATTTAACGTGAATTCGATATAGCCATTTGCTTCGTGCGAAGCACGAAGCAAATAGCGAAAAATGGTAAGAATCGCTAAGCGATTCTTACCATTTTTCGCTTTTGTCGAACTGACGTTAATTTACCGAAGGGTTTAAGAAACCATTGACAGCAATTGCAGCCGAACGAGCTAAAAGAAAAAACTGCAAGCATTGCTTCGCAGTTTTTTTCTTGGTTTGGATTTGATGTAATACCAATTCAGTAAGGGGTTTAAAAACGCAAAATGGCATAGCTATTTACTAAAGCTCATGCCAAATACATGATTATTTGATAAAAGTTTGATTGGTGTTAGCGATCGCATTATGATATTCGCACTGTAAATAGTAAGCGTACCGAGAGCGAGGTTAATGACTGCTCAAGCAACACATCACAAGTCTAATAATGAGCCAAGCAGCCCAAAGGACTGGTCGTGGAAATTTTGGCAGGTCGTGCCGCTTTACCCCTATGGTCAGAGACGCACTATTCGTAACGAAATTGTCAAGGATGCGATCTGGACATTCGAGCAGCTTCAGGGGATTTTTTATGTAGTCGTACCGATCAGAATGACGGTAGTGAAATTATCGGCTGGCGGACTGCTGGTATATGCTCCAGTCGCCCCAACTCCCGAATGTATTCGTCTCGTAAATGAACTGGTCGCTGAACATGGCGATGTCAGATATATTATTTTGCCCACGGTTTCAGGAATTGAGCATAAGGTATTTGTGGGACCCTTTGCGCGACAGTTCCCCAAGGCTCACGTTTATGTCTCCCCGCACCAATGGAGCTTCCCATTCAATTTGCCACTTAGTTGGTTAGGAATGCCTTGGGGGCGCACATCGCTACTACCTGAAGATAGCTCAAAGGTTCCCTTTGCCGATCAGTTTGACTATGCAATTCTGGGTTCGATTGAACTAGGATTAGGAAGGTTTGCGGAGGTCGCAATGTTCGACAAGCGATCGCAGACTCTTTTAGTTACAGATACGATTGTTTCTGTTTCTGAAAAGCCGCCAGAAATATTACAAATCGATCCCTATCCATTGCTATTTCATGCTAGAGATGGTGCAGATGAACCCATTGTCGATACAGAAGTAAATCGGATACGTGGTTGGCAAAGAACTGCACTATTTCTATTCTATTTCCGCCCACAAGTTTTGGAAACCGTTCCCTTTTTCCAATCTCTACTAGATATTAGCAAAGCCCCAGAGCGATCGCGCAAAGCCTTTTTTGGTCTATTCCCTTTTCGCTGGCAATATGACTGGTATCAGTCCTTTGAAGCTTTACGCGGACAAGGACGTATTTTTGTCGCGCCGATCCTTCAAACTCTCATTCTCAATCGCGATCCTCAAGCCGTGATCTCATGGGCAGACAAGGTTGCTAGTTGGAATTTTGTGCGGATTGTTCCTTGCCATTTTGACAACGCGATCGCTGTAACACCCCATGAATTTCGCCAAGCCTTTAGCTTCTTAGAGAAGAATCCTCAACCTTCAAATATTCCTGACCTTCCTGAAAGGGACTTTACAGTTCTTAATCAAATCAATAATATTTTACAAAGCAGTCGCATTATTGTAAAAGCAAAGGAAAAAATTTAACTAACGCGAACGAGAAGTCCCGCACTCTATCCGTATACAAGGATGAGTGACGGGATGAAAGTGAGCCAGAAACAAATTGAGCGATTCTCGAATCAATAGAAGTTATCTATGCTATAATTAGC
>NZ_JAYGIF010000122.1:0-13440 GCF_034931345.1 Pseudanabaena sp. CCNP1317
CGAATAGCAAGCTGCCTGCTACTGGTTCGCGGATTCCGTCGATATCGACTGGAGGTGCGCCAACGAAGGCGATGATGAAGCAAATGGTGGCGGAGAGTAAGCAAGGGATCATGATTACGCCGAACCAGCCTACATAGAGGCGGTTGTCGGTGCTGGTGATCCAATTGCAAAACTGATCCCAGATGGAAGCGCTTTCGCGTCTTTGTACTGCTGTGGTCATTGTTTTATGATTGCGTTTGAAATTATGAATTATGTATGTGGCTTTCGCCAATGAATAAACATTATCTTCTTTATTGAGTTTTGTAAAGTGTTTAGAACCCGAATCTATCTGTAGAGATATCCAAACAGATAACAATTCAAATATCAAAACCAAAAATATGAGTAGCGGCGCTTCGCGCCGCTACTCATATTTTTGGTTTTATGTTCTAAGCAAAACTTACGTTGCTATCAAAAAGGAGCAGCTATTTTTAGTTTTCAAAACCCTTACTGGTTTTGCCAATCTGAAATATGAGATGAGGCGCGAAGCGCCTCATCTCATATTTCTTAAATCCACCCATTGACCATTGCTAGATGTAACGCCTGAAACCGAGTTCTTGCCTTCAGTTTAGACAAAATGTTATTGATGTGAAACTTAACTGTACTTTCGCTGATTACTAATTGCTGAGCAATATCCCGATCGCGTAAACCTTGTGTTAATAACTGCATCATCTCCAATTCGCGCTCAGACAGGGGATTTGACTCTTTAGCAAATGGGATCACGATCGCAATTTGTAACTCAGTTGCATGGATATTGATCGCACCGCCCAAGCTAGAAACAATCAAAAACAACTCTCCAAACAACGATCGCAGCCAAGTGTGAGGATCAGCAATTTTAGTTTTAGTCTTCGCCACGATCGCCTCTAGCGATATCGATATATCAGAGTAAATTAAGCGACAATAAGCACCCCCAATTTGATTAAGAATTTCGGCAGCCCGTAAAAACACATAATCAGTAGTTAGACTCAGCATTCGTTCTGTCCCCACCAGAGTTAAACGATTGGAGTTCAAAATGTGGGCTAGGCGATCGGATAACGAAGCTTGCTCGGTAACTGGAGGCTGGCTCATACTTTGCCAAGCTTGCTTTTCCTGTTGATGCTTGAACGCGCTATCAATAGCGATCGCAGCGATCGTGCAGAGCATCCGTAAAAATTCTAGAAATTCGGGCGGCATTGCCTGATGACTAAAAGCTGCTAAAACCCCGACCACCCTGCCTTTGATTTCCAATGGATAGCCAGCAAAACCACGAATATTATTAGTAATTGCCCAGTCGCGATCGCCCACCCAAGGTTCATCTGCTAAGTGATTACTTAAAAAAGAAACGCGATTTTGGGCAATTTTCCCTACCTTATACGCCCCCATCTGCACTCTCGCAAATCTGCCATCAATGCGCGTATACATGCCTGAAGAAGCCACCAGCTTCAGATAAGTCCGTTCTGGCTCTAATAGCCACACCCTCGCAAAAGCACAATCAAACTGCTCAACGATGCCATCAGTCACTCGATGCGCGATCGCCTCTGGCTCTAGACATCCAGAGAAAGTTTCGGCAATTTCTGTTCCTCGATGCAAATCAAATAAAAGCTTGGTCGGATCGAGTACCTCAGTCATCAAACCTAACCCACAAAGATCACAGAAAGTTTTCGCATGTTCACGATCAGTAATTCTCATTATCAAAATCATTTTTTGAAAGCGCGACGTTGGCGTGCTTTCAAAAAATGATTTTGGTGTTTCCATCGCCTTCGGCGCTAGAAACACCAAAATCGGTTTCATAATGAGAACTGCTGGTTCACGATAAAACTTGATACATCAATTGAGCCGCAGATCTATATTTAGCTATGTATATGAAGCTACGAAAGCTACATAAAAAAGAGATGTGCAAAGCACATCTCTTTTTTTTAATTAGGAGTAGGAGTTGGCGAACTTTCAGGACTTGATGTAGTTTCAGGGCTTGATGTAGGCTCAGGACTTGGCGAAGAACTTTCAGGGCTTGGTGAACTTGTGGGAGTAGCCACTGGTGTGGGCGGAGTTGCCCCGTTGGGCAATGGTTTAGTTTCCACAGGGACTGTCTGAGCAGGTTTTGGTTGAGGTTTGGGGGTGGGGATAAAATACAAAACCGTTGCCGCGATCGCTAAACTGACCACACCAGCGATCGCTGATACGGCTTGACTATTTAACTGAGCCTGCGATCGATAGTCAGAAATCTGCGTCACCAGTTTCAAGTCTGGCAAAGTTGTTGGATCGCAACATAGACGATCTAGGCTTTCCATCAGGTCAAAAAGCTGAATCGTATTCAGTTTGATTTGTAGCTGCTTGGGATTGTGAGCATCAGCCTCATTTAGCAATACCGAAAGTAAATGCAGATGCTTCCCTTCTGGTTCGAGACGCACCTGCTTTTCAGGAATTGCCACCAAAGTATTACTTTTTAAAGCCTGAGCATAGGCTCCTACTACTTTTACTAAAGCATTGAGTAGTTCTAGACCACCCACAATTGGCTCGGTGTGATGGCTAAAGCGGCAACTAAAGCTGGTCAAAATTGACATCACATCACCACCCGTGATGATCCCATCAACCAGCAAAGTACAACTTGGCAAACTATAGCTGCGTTGAATCATTAGGCGATCGCTCCATCAAACAGACTATTCCACAGGCGAAACTCACCTGCTGTACCACTACACAACAATAATCGCGTCAGCAATTGCAACGCCAATTCGCGAATTTCTTCTTTTTTTAGTGGCGAAGGCGATCGCATCCGACCGATATATAAAGATGTAAAACGATCAATATAACTTTCTAAGAAACCTTGATTTTGCTGTAAACCTAATGCCTCGATCTTGCCCTCAATCATCTGTTGATGGGTACTTAGCAGTAAGCGCAAACCAGTATCTAACTGCTTAGCGATCGTACAGACTATTTTTACCAAAGCCTTTAACTCATCCCAACTTAAACTAGCCCGCTGATAGTTGCGGCGAAGCGGATTAGTATTACGCAGTCGCCAAAAAGCGACACGACTAGGAATCGTCTTTTGTAAGCCTAACTGCTCAATTAAGACCAGCATTACTTCAACTGCTTCTAAATCCAGCGCCTCGATCGCTAGAAGCAGGTGATCAATATCCATACGGACGCTACGGGGACAACCCCTAACAAAGTCCTTAGGAACGTGTAAATCGAGGTTTACAGGAGCAGAAATATTTAACTGCATAATTCGCAGTGAAGTTGAACCTAATAGAGTTTACCCAATTGGCAGTTTACCCAGTTGAGAGGCGTTCAGCTACAAGCAATTTATCTAAGATCAACAAAGCCCGTAGCTGAGTGCTTCAACCTTAAGCTTGGCGTGAGTAGTACTCAATAACCAGCAGTTCGTTCACTTGCAATGCTACCCATTCGCGTTCGACAACGCCATTGACCTTACCAGTCATCTTCGCCTTATCAAATTCTAAATGGCTAGGAATGTTGGAAAGCCCTGGGAATTCGAGGTTACGCTCGACAATTTTACGGGATTTTTCGTTATCTTTAACGCTAATAACTTCGCCTGGGCGCACACCATAACTAGGAATAGTTACGCTCTTACCGTTGATGGTGATATGTCCATGATTTACCAGTTGACGCGCAGCAGGAATCGTCGGTGCAAATCCCATACGGAAAACGGTATTGTCTAGACGCATTTCTAGCAATTGTAGTAATACTAAGCCTGTAGAACCCTTAACTCGTCTGGCTCGACGCACATAGCGCAGCATTTGAGTTTCAGTTAGACCATAGTTAAAGCGTAGTTTTTGCTTTTCTTCGAGACGCACGGCATATTCAGAGCGCTTTTTGCGGTCTTGACCATGCATTCCAGGTGGATAAGCGTGCTTAGGTTGTTTGCGACTTAGACCGGGAAGCTCTCCGAGTCTTCTGACGATTCTGAGGCGCGGACCTCTATAACGGGACATAGCTCCTTCCTTATTACTGTTGAAAACTTGACAGCCTATCTAGTATATGGCAATTTTGCCAAAAAAACTGACAAAGTTATTAAGGCGTTGAATTAAAAAATTTTCCCTAGTTTGTGGCTAATGTAGCAATCCTAGAGAGGCACTCTCTAGGATTGCTAATAGGATTGCTACACTCAGAGCTGCTAGTTTGACTATTAGTTAACCTAACTATAGCGCTCCTAAATGAGTTGTAAGATTTTGAGGGTTGTGAGAGTGCGCCCCGAAGGGGCGCACTCTCACAACCTATTTAGGATTGCTATATTAATTACCCTGAGTATTAAATTTCATGAATTTAAAATGATCGCTCTTCAATCTCATCAAATAGCGATCGCTTCAACTAAATTCCAACAGAGATCGTATCCATACCCAAACAAGATTTGATTGCAAACAATAAACTTTTGTGAGCCTCAATATTTATCCTTCTCTTAACCAAAATTGTATTGTTCTCTTAACCCAAGCTTATAGAGCTTTCCTGTAGGCTAATTAAGGAAAAAATAGAGTTCAAAGAAAATACATATGTTTTAAGTGTCAGTAAATAGTTAGGTTCTAGGTGCTTACAAAATCTTAATTTTATCTCTGGTGAGATACTCCCCATTACCGCTTGATATTGCTACTGGGCAAGTATTTCATCGGCGATCATTAGAACATTTCTATTTCTGGGCTTGATCCTAAAAAAGCCATTAGTTACGAGAATTTAAGCATCTTCTCGGAAGTACTAAAACTAGTTAAAAAGAATTACTTGATAATTGCACCTGCAATTCTAAACGCTGGTGTCAAGTAATTCTCATATTGTCGTGCTTTGCATTTTTTTAGATGCATTTTCTCTATAAGTATTTGTTTGATCATCATTCCCTCTTATTCCACAAGATCTATCAAGGCAACTAAAAATGGCAGCGATTAGCTTAACAACAGGAACAACTTACACTCAAAACTTTGATACTTTGGCAAGTGCTGGTACGAGTTCTACTTTGCCCAACGGCTGGGAAATTTTAGAAGTTGGAACTAGTGGAAATGTCAACGGACAGTATACAGCAGGTACTGGCTCTAGTAATTCAGGGGACACCTATAGCTTCGGAGCGTCTGGAAGTCCTGAAAGAGCATTAGGTGGATTGCAATCTGGCACTTTAAATCCTACGATTGGCGCAAGTTTTATCAACGATACTGGCTCTACGATTACGGCTCTCAATATTGGTTTTACAGGAGAGCAGTGGCGTTTAGGAGCATTAAATCGCTCTGATCGCCTCGATTTTCAATACAGCTTAGATGCGAGTTCTTTAACAACTGGAACTTGGACAGATGTGAATGCACTAGACTTTACTGCCCCAACCACCACAGGCACGGTTGGCGCACTCGATGGCAACGCCGTCGCAAACAGCACTGCGATCGCGAATTCAATCGCAGGCTTGTCAATTCCAGCAGGAGCGACAGTTTGGATTCGCTGGACAGATGTTAATGCTTCGGGTGCTGATGATGGGCTAGCGATCGATAATTTTTCGATTACCCCAATTACAGGTGCATCTCCTGCGGCTGACGTGACCATCGAATCGAGCTTTTTAAACAAGGTTGGTAGTGCCACTAGCACAACCGCCTCCGAGATTCCCGCTTTCGATCCCGCTAGCAAAAAACTTTATGTTGTTGCCAGTAGTAAGGTTGATATCTACTCCGTTAGCAACAATGGTGAGCTAGCTATTACTAGTGGTGATAATGGACTAGATCCAGGTTTTCCTATTCCCACTGGTACTGTGGTTGCTCCTAACAGCGTATCTATCCAAAACGGTTTAGTTGCTGTTGCATTCGATATTCGTGATACTGCGCCTCCAAACACTATTCGCAGGGGAAGGGTTAGCTTCTATAGAGCTTCTGATGATGCCTTTTTGGGCAGCGTAGAAATTGGCTTTTTGCCTGACATGCTAACCTTCACTCCTGACGGGACAAAGATATTGGTTGCCAATGAAGGCGAACCTAATGAAGACTACTCCGACGATCCCGAAGGCTCTGTCAGTGTCATTACAATTGACAGCCTAAATTTGGCTGGTGGCACGATCTCCACAACAGTGCAAGAGGCTGGTTTTACTAGCTTTAACTCTCAATTTGCTGAGCTTAAGGCGGCAGGAGTGAGGCTGATTGGACCTGTTGGCACAACTGTTGCTCAAGATGTTGAACCCGAATATATTGCAGTTTCAGCCGATGGCAAAACTGCTGCGATTACTCTACAAGAGAATAATGCGATCGCTTTCCTAGACATCGCTACAGCCACAATTACTGACATCAAGCCATTAGGTTTAAAGGATCATAGTTTGGCTGGTAATGGACTCGATGTCAGCGATCGCGATGTAGACGGTACATCAGGTGGCGGCGGCAAGATTAATATCCAAAACTGGCCTGTATTCGGGATGTATCAGCCTGATGCGATCGCTAGTTTTGTTTCTGGTGGCAATACCTTCTACATAATCGCCAATGAAGGCGATGCCCGTGTACGTCCGACTGCGGATGGCATCATTGCTGGACAGGATGAGGGCGATATCTACAACGAAGAAGTTCGTGTTGGAAGTGGCAGCTATGTACTAGCTCCAGATGTTTTCTCTAACGCGGCGGAACTCAAACTACCCCAAAACCTTGGTCGCCTCACCGTCAGCAATAAATCTGGCGATATTGATAACGATGGACAATTTGAGCAAATCCATGCTTTTGGTGGTCGTTCCTTTGCAATTTTGGACTCTAACGGCAATATCGTATTTGACAGTGGCGATCAATTTGAGCAGATTATCGCAAAGGTCGCACCTGCAACATTTAACGGCGATCCTAATTCTTCAGGCAACTTGCAATTGGATAGTCGTAGTGACAATAAGGGGCCAGAACCCGAAGGCGTAACCACTGGTGTGATTAATGGGCGCACCTATGCCTTTATCGGGCTAGAGCGAGTTGGTGATGTGATTGTTTATGAAGTAACCAACCCAACCGCACCAACATTTGTCCAGTACATCAACACTCCTGAAGATCGGCGCGTTGAGGGATTGATATTCGTGTCGGCAACTGACAGCCCGACTGGTAATCCCTTGTTGATTACGGCTGCTGAAGGTAGCAATACCGTGGCAGTGTTTAGCGTTAACGTAGGAACTCGGATTAGTGACATTCAAGGCAGCGGACATATATCGCCACTGGTTGGTCAAGTGGTTAGTGGTGTCGCCGGAATTGTCACCGCCGTGGACTCCAATGGTTTTTACCTCCAAGACCCCACCCCCGATGCAGATGAAGCTACTTCTGAAGGGATTTTCGTCTTCACCAGTAGCGCTCCCACGGTACAGGTGGGGGATTCCGTTAAAGTAAATGGAACCGTCAGTGAATTTACTCCCGGTGGAGCCAGTTCCGGAAACCTCTCAATTACCCAAATTAGTGGTAGTCCTACCGTTACTATCCTCTCCAGTGGCAATCCTCTTCCTGCCGCAATCATTCTGGGCAATGGCGGGCGAGTCCCCCCCACTCAGGTGATTGAAGATGATGCCTTCGGTTCCTTTGACCCCAGCACAGATGGCATTGACTTCTACGAAGCCCTCGAAGGAATGCGCGTCACAATTCAGGATGCGGTGGCAGTGAGTCCCACCAATAGATTTGGGGAAATCTTTGCCCTAGCGAATCAAGGGGCAGGCGCAACGGGACTCAGCGATCGTGGCACGATCAATATTTCACCTACGGACTTTAACCCAGAGCGCATTCAAATTGATGATTCTAACGTGAGTCCAGGGGCGACTCCTTTAGTGAAGGTGGGCGATCGTTTAGGTGATGTAACTGGGGTGGTGAGCTACAACTTTGGCAACTACGAAGTGCAGTTTACCCAAGCCTTTACTCCCGTTTCGGGGGGATTGGAGCCAGAAACCACGACTCTGACGAAGAGCAGCAACAAACTCACTGTAGCCAGTTACAACGTCCTCAACTTAGACCCCAACGATGCCGACGGAGATGCGGATATTGCAAATGGTCGCTTTACGGCGATCGCCCAACAGATTGTGAATAATCTTGCCAGTCCCGACATTATTTCCCTACAAGAAGTTCAGGACAATAGCGGTTCTGCTAATAATGGCGTAACGGCGGCGGATGTGACGCTACAAACCCTGATCAATGCGATCGTTGCGGCAGGAGGCGAAACCTACGAGTTCATAGACAACACCTTCATTGCCAATAATGCTAGCGGCGGGCAGCCAGGCGGCAATATTCGCAATGCCTACCTTTACAATCCCAGTCGGGTTAGTTTGGTGGAAGGTTCCGTGGAAGCTATTACAGGCGATGCCTTTGTCGGTTCTCGTTTACCTTTAGTTGCCAGCTTTACCTTTAACGGCGAAACAGTCACTCTCGTTAACAACCACTTCTCTTCCAAAGGGGGCAGTAGTCCACTCTTTGGGGCTAATCAACCCTCTGTGGGAGATGAAGCTAATGGTAATGGTCAGGAAAATACCAATATTAACGGCTCCCTAGATGAGCGCCAAGCCCAAGCTAAAGCAGTCAAAGACTATGTAGACTCAATGATCGCTCTGGATGCCAATGCCAATGTGGTCGTTTTAGGAGACTTCAACGAGTTTGAATTTATCTCCCCCCTCAGTGAAATCCTCACGGGCGGCACGACTCCCGTTTTGACCAACCTCACCAACACCCTACCAGAAGACGAACGCTACAGCTTTATCTTTGAAGGTAACTCCCAATCTCTGGATCACATTTTGACAAGTAATGGGTTAGCGGCAAAGGCGGAGTTTGATGTGGTTCATGTCAATACAGAATTTCCCGACACGGCTGCTCGTGCCAGTGACCACGATCCTATTGTGGCAAGGTTTAATCTGACAACAGTTCCGAATGTACCAGCAAACTTTTCCATGCAAATCCTACATGGAGCCGACTTTGAGGCAGGTGTTAGTGACCTTAACAACATCCTAGGCTTCTCAGCAATCGTCAACAAGTTTAAAACAGCTACGGACTTGCCTGCAAACGTTGTCGCAAATACGCTAATTCTCTCGGCTGGTGACAACTATATCCCAGGTGCATTTTTCAATGCTTCTACCGATACAAGTCTAAATGGAGTTGGTGGACTGGGAACTAGCGGCGCACCAGTTTCTGGACGTGGTGACATTGGTATCCTCAATGCGATCGGTGTCCAAGCCTCCGCATTGGGTAATCACGAGTTTGACTTAGGGCTTAACCAAGTTGCTAGCATCATTCGGACTGGTAGTGGTAACCCAGGGACAGCATTCCCCTACCTCAGTTCTAATTTAGACTTTTCGCCAGAAACTGGCTCAGGCAGATCCTTTGCCGCCACCGATTTCTCTACTAACCCAGTTGCTGAAGCAAGCACGATCAAGGGCAAGATTGCAGAAAGTACCGTTATTACTGTTGCAGGTATTGACGGAATACTTGGAACAGCCGATGACCAAAAGATTGGTATCGTTGGTGCAACCACTCCTATTTTGCCAACAATCAGCTCCAGTGGCGCGACTATCGTTACTCCTGGCAATCCTAACGATTTTGCAGCTTTGGCAGCCGAGATTCAAAAGACTGTTGATCTGCTGACTGCTCAGGGCATCAATAAAATCGTTCTGCTGTCTCACTTCCAACAGTTTGCGATCGAAAGCGAAGAAATTGCTCCTCGTCTAAAAGATGTCGATATTTTGATCGGTGGTGGTTCTAATACCCGACTACTGGATGACAACGATGTACTTCGTGCAGGTGATACCGACCAAGGTGATTACCCAATTTTGAGATTTGGTACTGACGGCAAACCCATTCTGGTTGTCAATACCGATGGTAACTACAAGTACGTTGGGCGCTTGGTTACAGAATTTGATAACGATGGTGTATTGCTTGTCGATAAGCTCGATTCGACTATTAATGGTGCTTATGCCACTGATGCCGCAGGCGTTAATCGCGTTTACGGCGAGACTGTCGTTGCTCGTGAAAAGGCTAATGCTAATGTGGTGGCGATCGTTGACGGTATTAGTAATGTAATCGCTTCTAAGGACAACGTAATCCTTGGCAAAACCAGCGTATTCCTAAATGGAACTCGCGGTGATGTCCGCACTCAAGAAACCAATTTAGGTAACTTGACGGCTGATGCTAACTTGGCTTTGGCGAAACAGGTTGACCCGACCGTTACGATCTCCATTAAAAATGGTGGAGGCATTCGTGACAATATTGGAGCCTTGGCTGTTCCCACAGGAGCCACAGGTGCTGATGATGTCATTACACTTCCTCCACAACCGAATCCCCTCGCTCCTAATAAGGAAGAAGGTGACATTTCCCAGTTGGATCTAGAAAATTCTCTACGATTCAATAATGGATTGACCTTGATCACCCTCACCGCTCAGCAATTGCTCTGGGTGATTGAACATGCAGTAGCTGGTACTCGTTCAGGTGCAACCCCAGGACAGTTCCCACAAGTTAGCGGTCTTTCCTTCAGCTTTGACCCAACTCAGCAAGCGATCGCTTTTGATACGGCAACTGGAGTAATTACTCAAGAAGGGCAACGTGTTCAGAGTCTTGCGGTTCTCAATGAAGACGGTTCCTTACTGGATGTTATTGTCAAAGATGGTGTACTCGTTGGCGATGTTAACCGCACCTTCCGCACAGTCACACTCAACTTCTTGGCTGGTAGTAACCCCGCTAATGCTCTAGGTGGTGATCGCTATCCTTTCCCAGCATTTGTGCAGCAGAATGCAGCCCTTGCCAACCGTGTTGACCTGCGTGGCGAAACTGCTGATGTTAACCTCAATGGCGTGATTGACCCAGCTCCAGATTTACCTGCTGGCAAATTTATTTTTGCTCCTACTGGGTCTGAACAGGATGCGTTAGCCGAGTACTTGGGTGATCGGTTTGATGTAGTGCCATTTAATGCGGCTGATGTTAAGCCAGCCCAAGACACTCGCATCCAGAACCTCAGCGTTCGCAACGACAGTGTTTTCAATGCTACGGGCGTAACTCAAAGTACTCCAGGCGTAATTGAATTTACAGGTGGATCTGGCATTACCCAAATTGAATTTAACATTACCAAAGTCAATAGCTCCACGGTCAATGAGCTTGTGGTGTTTGAGGTAGACGGATCTGGAACTACCCCCGATCTCAAATTGCTCCTAGAAAACAATCGCGCTCGGGTCATTTCTTCCGTGATCAGCGACCGTCCTGATGGCTTTGGGTTTGATGAAGATTCGAGAACTCTGGGATTTGCCCCAAATGCAAAACTTGGCTTTGCAATCATCAAGAATGGTACTGCTGATGATATTTTGTTTGACAAGCCTAGAGAAATCGTTTTTTCGACCACAACCACAACTCTAATCTCAGATGTCATTCCAAGTGGCTTTAGGATTAACTTTGAAGGCTTCGAGATTGATGCGACTGCTTCTACATCTTCTAGGGCTGTAGGCTCTGGACTTCAAGACAATAATCAAGGCGAAGTACTCGATTTGCGCTCTCTATCTGGTGATGTGAATGTTAACTTCACAGTCTTCCGCGAAGCTGCATTTAACAATACTGTGGGCTTCTACCGTGTGGCTAATACGGATGGTGGAATTGATGTCGATGGCGATGGCATAATTGACTTCACTCCTGGGCAAAGTGGTTATGCTAGAGCTGCGATTGAAAACCGTATCAAATCGATTGACCTCAGTGTAGCCAATCAAGGAACTGCGATTTTTGATGACAAGGTTCTTACAGGTGGAAGCATCTTTGCTCCATTCATCATCAGTGATGGAACTGCTGATCAGTTCTTGAGTGGTCAGGTTAGCCAAGCTTACTTCGCTTACCTCGAAGCCAATCCTGACAATGTGGATCACATTCGTTTACTTGGTGATAATACCTTCGGTTTTGAGGATTTGCCAGGTGGCGGAGACTTTGACTATAACGACATTGTTCTTAAGGTCGATGTCTCAGCCAATAAAGTTATTACTGGTGATGATGGCGACAATATTCTCCGTGGCGGATTCGGTAATGACACGCTAATTGGAGGCTTGGGCGCAGATACTCTTGTTGGAGGTTTTGGCAATGACACCCTTTTCCTTGGACTTAATGACGGAGCTACGGATACCGTTGTCTACAGCCTCGGTGATGGTAGCGATGTGGTGAACCAATTCCTACGTGGATTAGGAGGCGATTTACTTCAGTTTAATAACATCGCTGCTATTGATGTGAGTACTGTTGGTGGCAACACTCAGTTCCTCTTGGGTGATGGTGTTACTGGTAATGTTGGATTTGCAAGTGGTTCCCTCTTGCTTACCTTGAATGGAGTCACTGGATTTACATCTAGCAATATCAATGACAACATCTTAGCTGGTTCCATTCCTACGTCCTTTAACTTCAGCTAAGCTCTTTTAGATGAGCAAAGCTCCTAAGCTTTATAAGTCTTAAAACATCCTGTCCGTAAATGGACAGGGTGTTTTATTTTTTTGCGATCGCCACCCACACCATAAAATAGCGATCGCATTCTCACAAATTAGCGATCGCCACAACCTAACCTATTGCTAGTTGTTAATATTTTTGAGCCAATTGCATAAATCTTCTAAACTTTGTAAATCAAATAAAGCTTCACTCAATACATCTAATAGTTCTGGCTCTAGTTGAAATAAAAGAACTTTAATTTCATCGGGGATAGTTCCTAGTCTACGAGAAAGTTGTTTTAGCAGAAGCGATCGTTTACCCTCTTGAATACCTTGAGCCATACCTTCTTCTCGGGCTGTTTCAATGACCCCATTCATGTCTCGATAATACTTTAAGCTGTTTTCATAGGACTCTCTTTCAGCTTGAGAAAAACTAGCAATTTGTGCAACTTCAAACAATTGCAAGAATACATTCTCTTGCAATTGTAAGGGTGGATCTTCTAAATCGGGTAGATGTTTCAGTAAAAATAGCCACTTATCAAAATGGTCATTTAGTTGATCAATTGTCTTTTTAAAATTTGGTAATTCCAGATAAATAGACTTTAGTTTCTCGTAGAAAACCTTACAAATTTGATCTTTTAGTTCAACGACATGTAAAAAACTATCATCGTTTTTATCTTCATCAAAAATAAAGTCTAAAATGCCGATGGTATAGATTGGCTCTAACTTATAATTCCAACTGCCTTTTTGTGATTGTTCTTGAATGGGAAAAGAGGCGTAGTAAATGCTGCGATCTTTAAAGTAATTATGCTTGGCTTTCTGCATTTCAACAATGAACTTCTCGCCTTTTTCACTTTCGCAGTAAAGATCGAAGACGGCTTTGCGATCAATGGGCGTATTGCCAAGATTTTCGGTGCTACGATAGATAAGATCTTTGACTCGATGTTGAGATGGTAGTATTACATTAACTGAGATCTTGCACCATTCCTAAAAGAGTTAAGTGGGAATGGGTTTGAGAATAATTTCAAAGCCATGACGAGCAGCAATATCGGCACTAATTTGAAGATACCTGAGAAGTTTCAACCAAA